>JACDEC010000155.1 GCA_013816645.1 Planctomycetota bacterium | reverse complement strand
ATCCCCAGAGGTCGCCATGCGCTGCACCCCCCTCCTCGTCGTGTTCGTGTGCTGCGGTCTGACCTGGAACGCCCCTGCTGCCGAGGAGGGCCGTGCCGGCGAACCGTTCAGCGGGGTACGCGGCTGGATCAACACCGCCGAACCGCTGACCCGCGAACGCCTTACCGGACAGGTCGTGCTGATCGACTTCTGGACCTACTGCTGCATCAATTGCATGCATATCATCCCCGATCTCCATCGCCTGGAGGCGACCTTCACGGATCAGCCGTTCACCGTGGTCGGCGTCCATTGCGGCAAGTTCGACCAGGAGAAGGACGTCGAGAACATCCGCTCGGCGGTCAACCGCTACCGCATCGTCCATCCCGTGGCGGTGGACAGCGACTTCGCGGTCTGGCGTCGCTTCGGTGCCACCGCCTGGCCGACCCTGGTGCTGCTCGACGCGCACGGAAAGGTCGCGGGTCGCTGGTCGGGCGAGGGCCATCACGCAGCGATCGAGGCGGCGGTCGCGCGCCTGCTCGAGACCGGCCGTATCGAAGGTGTGCTCGCCGCGGCGCCACTGGTGCTGCAGAGCGAGCCCGCTCCGGCCCAGGCCGCGCTGCGCCCGCTCGATTTTCCCGGCAAGGTGATCGCTGATGCTGCGGGCAAGCGCCTGTTCATCGCTGATTCCGGCCATCATCGCGTTCTCGTCGCCGATCTCGACGGCACGGTCGCGCGCGTCCTCGGCAGCGGACTGCCCGGATTGGAAGATGGCCCGGCAGCGACCGCGCGTTTCAACGATCCGCAAGGCCTGGCGCTCGATGCCGCCGGCACGACCCTGTTCGTGGCCGACCGCCTGAACCATGCGCTGCGCGCGGTGGATCTCGGCGATGGTCGCGTGCGCACGCTCGCCGGCGACGGCGAACAAGGCGAGAACCGTGCCTACGCCGGTCCTTCAGCCGCAGCGCAGTTGATCAGCCCGTGGGACCTCTGCCGTATCGGCGACGGACTGTTCATCGCCATGGCGGGATCGCACCAGATCTGGCGACTCGGCCTGGACGATGGACAGCTGCGCGTGCACGCCGGTAATGGCCGGGAGATCCGCCGTGACGGCCCCAATCGCGGCGCCGCCTTCGCCCAGCCCAGCGGGCTGGCCAGCAGTGGCGACACGCTCTATGTCGCTGACAGCGAGATCAGCAGCATCCGCGCCGTCGACGTCGCCAGCGACGGCGTCACCCGCACGGTCGCCGGCTCGGGCGATCTCTTCGGCTTCGGCCTGATCGATGGGGTCGGCGGCGACGTCCGCTTCCAGCATTGCCTGGGCATTACGGTGAGCGATGGGGCCCAAGGCCCCCGCCTGATCGTCGCCGACACCTACAACAACTGCCTGCGCGAGGTCGATCCCAACAGCGGAGCGGTGCGCCAGATCGCAGGCCCACCAGCGAAGGATGGCGCGCCTGGACTGTTCGAGCCTGCTGGCGTAACGACCGCTGGCGACCGCCTGTACGTAACGGATACGGGCAACCATCGGCTCATGCAGTGCAGCGATGGGCGGTGGTCCGAACTGACCATCATCTTACCCTCGCCATGACCGGCATCTGTTGTAATCTATGTATACGAACAAGGTTATAATGGATTCCCGCGTCCGTGCCTGCGCGCGTTGAATACCCGGAGTCCCGACGTGGATCCCCGGACCAAGTGACGTAAGACATTGTGCATGAAAGACCTGGCGCAAAATGCCTCGGCGTCGGCTCGCCGGGCCCTGGTCGACCAGCTGCCGATCGCGGCCTACGTCTGCGATGGAGCCGATGTGATCGTCGCCGCCAATGCTCGGCTTGATGCTTTGCTCGGACGCGACTCGGTGATCGGAGTCAGCGAGGCCGCGCTGTGGACGGGCCTGCGGGCTCCGGGCGCCGAAACTGGCGCCAGCGCGGCCCTGCAGGCGCGCGCCTGCCTGGGCGAATGCGAGCACGAAGAGCGCATCGTCACCAGCGAAGGCGTGCTGATGCTGCGCGTCGCGGCGACGCCCATCGGCGATGATTCCAGCGCGCCCGACCTCCTGGTGTGCGTCCACCCGATCAGCGACCGCTCGCGATTGCAGCTCGAACGTGAACTCGAACGCAGCCGGGCCGAGCTCGATCAATTCGCCTACGCCGCCTCGCACGACCTCCAGGAGCCGTTGCGCATGGTCAACGGCTTCCTCGGACTGCTCCGCCGCCACGCGGGCGCCTCGCTCGACGAGCGGTGCCAGGGGCATATCGCCACCGCGCTCGAGGGGACGCGGCGGATGCACGCGCAGATCATGGGCCTGCTCGCCTGGTCCCGCGCTGGGCGTCTGCCGCTGGCCAGCGGCCCGGTCGACGCGGGTGCGGCATTCGATGCCGCGGTCGCCCGGGTGCGCGGACCGGCCGACGAGATCGGTGCCACCATCACCCGCGGCGAACTGCCCACGGTGATCGGCGACCAGCCCGCGCTGGTCGACGTCTTCGCCAAGCTGCTCGAGAACGCCATCGCTTACCGCGGCAGCACGCCCCTGACGGTCGAAGCGACCGCGAGCAGACGCGGCAACGAATGGGTGTTCACCGTCGTCGACAATGGCATCGGCATCGCTCCCGAGCACCACGAACGCGTCTTCGAACCCCTGCAGCGCCTCGAAGGGCGTGAACGCCATGACGGTCCCGGCATGGGCCTGGCCTTGTGCCGGCGCCTGATCGCGCGCCATGGCGGCCGCATGTGGGTGGAATCGGAGAACGGCGCGGGGGCACGCTTCCGCTTTACCCTGGTGGTGTGAGGGGCGGAGGAGGCTCGGCCGGGGCCGATGTCGCTTCAGGTGCTCACCCGCCATGCCTGCACTTCGCTATCGCGGTGTTCCTCGGCCGGGGCGGCCTGCGGGGACACCGCTGTCGCTGCGTTCCGGCACCCGGCTAGGGCCGGGCGCGCGGCAGTGCCGCGCGTGGCTAGGACTTTCGCATGCACAGCTGCCGGTAGCGGTCGAACACGCAGCTGTGCGCGTCGCCGATCTGCTCCATGCCTTGGTCGGCGAACAGCGTGCGCAGGTCGGCGCTGCTGGTGCCCGACTTGCCCGAATCGATGGTGGCGAGCCCGCCGGGGACCAGCACGCGCGCGACCTCGCGCGCCAGCACGGCGGTGGCGGCGCGGTCGAAGTGGCAGCCGACCGCGCCCGAGGCGTTGACCAGGTCGATCGAGGCGTCGGCCAGCGGTTGGTCCTCGTCGTCGCGGAAGGTGTCGAGCACCGACTGGGCGACGAAGTGCACGTCGGCGGGTTGGCCGCGGTCGTCGCGGATCGCGCGCGACCGCTCGCGGGCGATGGCGACGAAGCGCGGGCTGTACTCCAGACCGAGCAGCCAGGATCCCGGGGCCGCGTAGCAGGCCAGCACCTCGGTCGACTCGCCGATCCCGCAACACAGGTCGATGACGCGCACCGGCCGGTTCGGGAGTCTGCCCGCGAGGTTGCGCGGGATGGTCCGCCAGTTCGACCACGACTGGCGGGCGTTGATTCCGCGGAAGTCGTCGCCGTCCATCTCGCAGTAGGCCGACACCGCGGCGTGATTGTCACGATGGCGAAAATTGACCTTCCGCACCAGCCACAGGCGGTACTCCGTGGCGGCCTGGCGCATCACGATGCCGGGCAGCGTCTGCGACGGACCGCGCGCGCGCGCGATGCGGCGGATCTGCCGTGGCGTCAATGCGAGGATGTCCCCTCCCCGCTCGATCAGGGGCTGGCCCGTGACGGTGATCGGTGGGCTGGTGCGCGTGGCAGCGGAATCGAGCATGCGGATCCTCGTCGGACGCAGTCTCCAGGACTACGAGTGCCGGGGTAGGCAAGATGCGTGGGATTGAACAGTTGGCGCAGATGCGCGATGCGCGCGCGTCAGGCCTTCCGCCACGGCCCGGTGATCGCCACGGTGGTGCCGGGCCCGTAGACGTTGGCGAAGAGCCAGCGGCCATCGGGGGAGAAGCACGCGCCCGCCCATTCGGTGCGCCCGGTGCTCGCGATCGGATGACAACGGCCGTCGGGAGTGACCGCGACCAGCCGGTTGGGTTCGTCCGCGTCCTGCGACGCATTGTCCTCGGCTGCGATCAGTCCGCCCCACGGCGAGACCGTCAGGGTGTCGACATTCTCGAGCAGCGCGCCGTCGTCCGGTTCGATGAACAGCATGAGCATCCCGGGCTGGTCCTTCTCGCCGGCGGTACCCTCGACCGCGCTCGGTACGTAGCGCCAGATCTGACCTTTGCGGCGCGCGCCGCCGTCGGTGCAGGCGAACCAGATCGCGCCGTCGCCGGCCCACATGCCCTCGCCACGGGTGAAACGCTGCGCGCCTTGGACGGTGGCCTGCTCGGCGGTACGGTCCGCTGGATCGGCGATATCCACCCAGTCTACCGCCATCGCTTGGCCGACCGGGATGTCGCGCGCGGTCCAGTTCCAGGTGTTACCCTTGGCGTAGCCGCGGATGCGCAAGGCCTGCAGCCGCCCGCCCTCGCGCAGCTTCCCCGGCGTGGTGGGCAGGAAGCGGTAGAACACGCCGTCGCGCGCGTCCTCGGTCTGGTAGACCGCGCCGCTGCGCGGGTCGATGGCGATGGCCTCGCGACGGAAGCGGCCCATCGCCGCGAGCGGCGTCGGATCGGCGAGCGCCGGCGCGTCGGTCACCGGCACCTCGAAGGCGTAGCCGTGGTCACGCTCGGCGACCGTGCCCTTGTCCTCGGAACCCGCACGTTGGGTGGCCTCCTCGCAGGTGACCCACGTGCCCCACGGAGTCGTGCCGCCGGCGCAGTTGCGCGAGGTGCCCACCAAGCTCAACCACTGCTTCTCGCGCTTGGCGGTGGCGGCGTCGATGATGATCGTGGTGGTGCCGCCGAGACTGGGCGCGCCCTTGCCGAAATCGTAGATGCGCTCGCGCGCGAGCTTTGGGAGCAGCGCGTTGTCGGCGCCGAACGGGCCGCTCTGCGGGTTGTGCGCGGTCAGCTCGTGATTGCGGATCAGCGCCAACTTGCCGCCCGCGAGCGCGAACACCGCCATGCCATCGTGGGCCATCGGCACCAGGAAGCCGTCGTCCATGCGCTCGCCGGCGCGCGAGACCACGCTGTAGGAGAAGCCGGCGGGCAGATCGACGAGCCCAGCCGGGTCGGCGATCAGCGGTCCGTAGCCCGTGAATCCGCCGACCGACTCGGCGGCCTCGGCACCGGCGAGACGGCGATCGAGCCCGAGCAGGGCGAGCGCGGTGGCGCCGCCGAGTTGCAGCAGATGACGTCGCGTGATCATGCGCCGACGGTGGCGCGCCGAGCAGCGATCGCAATCGCCAGGCTCGCCCGCCGCGACGCTCAGCCTGGCAGGACCACGACATTCCCGCCGCATCCGGCGCAGCGCACCGTGTAGACCAGCGAGCGGAGATCCGCGCTCGTCACATTGCCGCAACGCGGACACTTCACCAACTTCTTGGAACCGGTTTGTGGCGCGACATCCGCGGGCGGCCCGCCGACCGAGCGTCGCGCAATGCGGTTGGTGACGGTCGGCTGGCTGGGGTCCGCCGAGGAGGCGGGCGGGGAGGCGGGCGGCGGGTCGCGACGGAAACCGGTGTTCGTCCCGGGCATCACCGGCCTCGCCGCTGGAGGCAGAGCCGATGTATCGGGAGCGGGCGGCGGCTGCATGCGCTGGGTCACGCTCTGCGACGGATCGACCGGCATTCCGGGCGCGGGGTTGCGCGTACGACGCTGGGTGGACCCGTGTGCCGGATCGACCAGCGAACCGGGTAACGGCGTCCGCAGGTATTTGTCCATCGCCGCGAACTGCGCCGTGCCGTGCAGCACCGCGGCGCCTCCGCCACCAGGTCCCTCGAGCCCGGTGACGTTCCCACTGCTCGCGGCAGCTGCGAGGGCATCGCAGCGGGCCGCGTCGAAGGGCCAGGCGACGATGCTACCGCCCTTGTCACGGATGGCCTCGGCGGTCGCTGGCGGGAGCAGGTCGAGATCGGCGTAGAAGACCACCGGCACGGCGGACTGGCCCTTGGCGAGGTGATCGAGGAAGATCGCCGGATTGATATCGGGCATGGTCGCATTGGCGACCACCAGTTGGACCGGCGATCCCGCATTGCGCCGGGCCGCAATGGCACCGAGCGCGGGAATGCCGCCGCTGAGGACGTCAACGACGCATCCGCGGGCCAAGAGCTCTTTGGCGACACTGAAAGCCGCCGCCGAAGCGGCGTCGGAGATGACTACGACTGGCCGAGGCACCGGCGCATTCTGGCGATGTGGAGGTGCTCCTGCAATCATCGCCACGAGTTACCTGGTATGGGCATGGGAGTCGGCGATCGGTCCGATTTGGAGACCTCTACAGCCCCTCATACTCTTGCTGTCGACAAGCGTTGACAACGTCGACTGTTTGCCACGATTCCTGAACGATCCACCTCCAGGAACCGTCCCAATGAAGATCGACCGCATCGAATGCGTGAACCTCCGCTTCGAGTACCCCCGCGGGCAGGGCTTCCATTACGGCGGTGGGCAGTGTTCGGCGCGGGTGACTTCGCTGGTGCTGGTGCACACCGATACCGGACAGGTCGGGATCGGGTCGGCTTACGCGCATCCCGGTCTGGTCCACCTGGTGGTCGAGCACCAGCTGGCGCCGCTGCTGCGCGGCGACGATCCGACCAAGGTCGAGGACCTGTGGGCCAAGATGTACGGCCTGACCCGCTGGTATGGCCGTAAGGGCGCGGCGATGGCCGCGCTGGGCGCGCTCGATGTGGCCTTTTGGGACCTGCGTGGCAAGGCCGCCGGTCAGCCGCTGTGGCGGATGCTCGGCGGCAGCCGCGGCACCAGCCCGGCCTACGCCAGCGCACTGCTCTGGAAGGACCAGGTCAGCGAACTCGCCGAGGAAGCGGGGCGCCACCTCGCCCGCGGTTTCCGGCGCATGAAGCTACGCATGGGCAAGAGCGAGGAGTACGACTGCGCCGCGGTGCGCGCGGTGCGCGCGGCGATCGGGCCCG
>JACDEC010000686.1 GCA_013816645.1 Planctomycetota bacterium | reverse complement strand
CGATTGGCGTCGGCGAGGAACCCGCCGGCCTGGCCGATCGCCTGCGCCGCGGTCAAGGTGGCCACCGGGTTGAGCGCCACCGACATCGGGTGCGCGACGTTGCCGGTGACGTAGATCTCGCGCGACCCGAACTGGGTCACGGTCGCCGTGACCTTGGGATTGCGCACGAAACCGTCCTGCAACCGCTTCGCGATCTCGCCGGTGACCTCCTCGAGCTTGCGCTCGGTCACCTCGACGCGACCGATCAGCGGAAAGTCGGCGGTGCCGTCGCCGGGCACGCGGATCGCGGTGGTCAGATCGGCGTGGTCGAAGACCCGGAATTCGACCAGGTCGCCGGGATAGAGGACGTAGGCGTCGCTGGCGCCCTGGGGCGCCGCGACCGCTGCGCGCGGTTCGTCGGCCGCCATGGCCAGCGCTACGCAGCAGCAGAGGAGAAGGATGCGGGGGCAATTCGACATGGGTTCACCTTTCCATCACGCGGCGGGATGCAGCCGACCACCGGCGGGATGCTAGATCCGGCAGGCCTCGCATCATCGTCTATGTGCGTCACCCATAACCGCTGGTCATCCAACTCGTGCGCAATCGGAGGTCGTGCCGAAAGCTCCTGCGATAGTCCGACCTTCAACACCTGTTGCGCCTGGCCACAACAACGTCGCCGCGACCGTGACCCGACCTATACCGGGGCCGTGGCGGCCTCGCGCTGCCGGAAATGGATGTGCAAGAGCGTATGAATGTCACCAGCGCCCCCCCCAGTGCACCGCCCCTGACCTTCAAGGACCTCGCGATGATCGCGTGGCGCCGCAAGGCCGCCGCCGCCGTCGCGTTCGCTGTCGCTTTGACGGTCGCGATGGTCGCGGTGCAACGCATCACTCCGCTCTACGAGGCGCAGGCCAGCCTCACCGTCGATCGCAGTCGCCAGGCCATCGACTTCGCGGCCAATCCCGAGTTCGGGACGCTCGACTACGGACTGCTCAACATCCAGAAGGAGATGCTGCTGTCGCGGCCGGTGCTCGAACGCGCCTACCAGGGCGGGCTGACCGACAATCCCGCCTACGAGGGATTGAACGATCCGGTGGCGCTGCTCAGCAAGCGGGTGTTCGTCAAGACCAACCGCGACAGCTGGGTCATCCAGGTCTCGTTGCGCGACGAGGATCGCGACCGCGCCAAGCGCGGCCTCGACGCCCTGGTCCAGGGTTTCATGGCCCGCCAGTCCGAGCGCATCGTCGACCGCAGCCGCGGCGCGGTCGAATTCCTGACCACCCAGACCGACGAGAGCCGCAAGGGCCTCGAGGAAGCCCGCCTGCGCGAGAAGGACTTCCGTCGCGAGAAGGGCATCCAGAGCATCGACCCCAACCAGAACGAGCTCGCGCAACGGCTCAACGGGATGATCGCGCAGAAAGTCGAGCTCGAACGCCAGATCGCCGGCGCTTCGGCGATCGTCGAGCAGCTGCACGCCGCCCAGAAGGTCGAAGGACCGGCCGAACGCGTGCGCGCGCTGCTACGCATCAACGAGGTCAACGCCAACCCGCTGGTCGCCGAGCAGCAGCAGCAGCTCTACGCCATGGAGGGCGAACGCGTCCAGCTCGCCGAGCGCTACCTCGAGAAGCACCCGCGCATGCTCGAGATCGAGCAACGTCTGAACACCAAGCGCCAGCAGCTCGAGGACGCCGTCGGCATCGTCGTCGCGTCGAGCGAAGCGCGCGCCCGCACCATGGCCATCGAGCTCGAGACCCTGAGCGCGTCGATCGACGACCAGTCGGCGAAGCTCTCGACCTATCGCGCAGACCTGATCTCGCTGTTCGCGCTCGGCGAGGAGTCGCTGCTGCGCCTGCGCCTGTTCGACCACCTCTCTACCCGGCTCGGCGAGGAGCAGGTCGCCAGCCGCCTCGAGGCCAGGCCGGTGTCGCTGCTCAATCCAGCGACCGCATCCAACGGTCCGGTCAACGTCCAGACTCCGCTGCTCCTGCTGATCGCCCTGGTCGTCGGTTCGGTGGCGGCGCTGGCCACGGCGATGGCCCGCGAGGCGCTCGACCGCCGCGTGCGGGGTGTCGAGCAGATCGAGGAGCTCACCGCCCTGCCGGTGCTGGGCTCGGTCCCGCGCGTCGACGCGATGCTGCCGCTGGGCCGCGGCGGCGACGCCGACAAGCCGCAGGAGGTCGCCGAGGCCTACCGCGGGC
>JACDEC010000685.1 GCA_013816645.1 Planctomycetota bacterium | reverse complement strand
GGCTTCAGCAGCGTCGGCTACCTCTCGCGGATCTTCCGCCAGCACACCGGCATCGCCCCGGGCGCGTACCAGCGCGCGGCCGGCCATCGTCCGACCTGAACCCCGATCAGTTTCCTCCATCCGCTCACATCCCTCCCGTTGCCGGCACCCGCCCCGTCGACGTAGGATGCGGCCGTCCGCGGTGCTTCCGCGGCGACACCCACAGCGGAGGCATCATGGTCATGGACAAGGTCATCCTGGGACGCACCGGCCACAGCGTCAGCCGGCTCGGTTTCGGCGGGCTGTTCGTCGCGTCGTTCGCCGCGGAGCGGCAGGCGGCGATCCGCACCGTGCACCGCGCCCTCGAGCACGGCATCAACTACTTCGACACCGCGCCGACCTACGGCGACAGCGAGGAGGTGCTGGGCGCAGCGTTGGTCGGCAGATCCGAGCCGCTGATCGTGTCGACCAAGCTGGGCGGTCGGCCCAACCCCTTCGACCCCAAGGACGCCAAGGCTCTGGTCGCATCGGTGCGCACCAGCCTGAAGCTGCTCGG
This sequence comes from Planctomycetota bacterium, assembly GCA_013816645.1. Lineage (GTDB taxonomy): Bacteria > Planctomycetota > UBA11346 > UBA11346 > UBA11346 > JACDEC01. The sequence continues at coordinate 1,643 of JACDEC010000685.1, read as the reverse complement.
GCGCGAGCGCATCGAATTGCTGATGATCCACGAACCGGACCGTCCGCAGCAGTACGCCTGGTGGGACGACTTCAACGCGGTGACCGGCCCGGTGCTCGAGGTCGTCGAGCGGCTCAAGGGCGAAGGCCTGGTCGGCCACGTCGGCATCGGCGGCACCACCACCACCGAGCTGGCCCACCTCGTGCGCAGCGGCCGCTTCGACGTCGTGCTCACCGCGTTCCAATACAACCTGCTGTGGCGCGAAGCCGCTGACGAGATCTTCGTCGCCGCCCGCGAGCAAGGGATCGGCGTGGTCGCCGGATCGCCGCTGCAGCAGGGCACCTTGTCGCGACGCTACGACGAGGTCCTCAGCGGCCCCAAGCCCTGGTGGCTGTCGCAGCGCCGCATCGATCAGATGCTGAAGCTCTACCGTCTGGTCGAGGAATCCGGGATCCCGCTGCCGGAAATGGCCCTGCGCTTCGTGCTCTCCAATCCGGTGGTGCACAGCGTGCTGATGGGCGCGCGCAGCGCCGCGGAGGTCGACGCCAACGTCGCCGCCGTGGCCAAGGGTCCGCTGCCCGCGGCATTGCTCGCCCGGCTGGACGAGATCGCGGCGATGCTGCCGCAGCGGCCGTATGGCGAGCCGATCGCGCTCGGCTGGGTGTTCGGCGCGCCGCAGAACTACCGCGGCATGGCCTCGGCGTGAGCACCCACCTAGCGGAGAAGCGGATGCGCTCAGCCGTCGTCGCCGGTCCCGGCAACCTCGCGGTGGTCGATGTCCCTCGCCCGGTCGTCGGCGACTACGATGCGCTGTGCGAACTGCTGTGGGGCGCCACCTGCAGCGGCACCGATCGCCACATCATCGATGGCAACTTCCCCTGGACCTCGCCGTTGCCGACCATCCTCGGCCACGAGAGCGTCGGCCGGGTGGTCGCGATCGGCGCCCGGGTGCGCAATCTGCGCCTGGGCGACGTGATCACCCGGGTCGGGACGCCGCCAGTCGCCGGCTATTCGACGACCTGGGGCGGCTTCGCCGAATGGGGCATCGCCAAGGACCACTGGGCGATGGCCGCCGACGGGTTGCCCGAAGCGCAGTGGAACGCCTACCGCGTCAACCAGGTGCTGCCTACCAGCATCGATCCGCGGGTCGGGCCGATGTTCATCACCTGGCGCGAGACCTACTCCTACCTCAAGCGCACCGGCATCGACGGTCGCTCGCGGGTGCTGATCGCCGGATCGGGCGGCAATGGCCTGGCCTTCGCCGCCCACGCCGTGAATCTCGGCTGCGTCGAGGTCGCGATGGTCGGCAGCGCCAGCCGCCGCGACCTGGCCACCCGGCGCCTCGGCGTGCACGCCTACCACGACCACCGCCAGGTCGATCTGACCGCGGTGCTGGGCGAAGCCCACCGCGACGGCTTCGACCTGATCATCGATGCGGTCGGCCGCAGCGGCCTGGCCGAGCGGCTGCTGCCGCGGCTGCGGCCGCAGGGCGCCTACGCGATCTACGGACTCGACGACATCGCGAACTTCGCCATCAACCCGCTGTGCGCTCCGCATCCCTTCACCCTGCGCGGCGGCGGCGACTACAACGAGGCGGAAGCCCATCACGCCATCTGCGACCTCGTCCAGCGCGGCCGACTCGACGCCTCGGCGTGGTACGACCC
>JACDEC010000684.1 GCA_013816645.1 Planctomycetota bacterium | reverse complement strand
GGCATCGCGCCGCACCAGGTTGGCGATCAGCACCCGCGCCTGCTCGCCGCCGGAGAGCTTGCCGACTTCGAGGTCGAGCTGCTGGGGATCGAAGAGGAAACGCTTGGCCCACGAGGCGATGTGGATGCCGCGCCCGCGGTAGACCACGGTCTGCCCGGTGGGGCACAGCGCCAGGCGCAGCGTCTGCTTCTGGTCGAGCTGCTCGCGTTTCTGGTCGAAGATCACGACCTTCAGTCCGGTCGCATGCTTGATCCTGCCGACATCGGGCGGCAATTGGCCGGCCAGCACCTTGAGGAAGGTGGTCTTGCCGCTGCCGTTGAGCCCGAGCAGGCCGAGCCGGGTGCCCGGCGAGAGCGTCATCTCGACGCCTGAGAACAGCGCGCGGTCGCCGAGCTTCTTGCCGACGCCGTCGACCACCACCAGGTCGTTGGTGCGTCGACCGGTCCCCGAGAAGTCGATGTCCACCCGCCGGTCCTGGGCGCTGTTGCGACTCTTGAGCGCCGAGAGGTCGGAGAGCAGCGAGCCCGCATCCTTGATGCGCGCGCGCGACTTCTTCATCTGCGCCGCCGGATTGCTGCGCAGCCATTCGATTTCGCGCCGTGCGCGGTTGTCGAGCGACTCCTGGCGGGATTTCTGGTTGGCGGCGAACTCGGCGCGCTTCTCGAGGAAGGTGCTGTAGCCGCCTGAAGCGGCGAAATGTCCGCCGGGGTACATGCGGTTGAGCTCGATGACCCGATCGCAGGCGCGCTCGAGGAAGAAGCGGTCGTGGCTGACGACCACGTAGGTGAAGCGCGCGTCGCTGAGCAGCGCTTCGAGCCACCAGATGCCCTCGAGATCGAGGTGGTTGGTCGGCTCGTCCATGAGCAGGAGGTCCGGCTCCTGGGCGAGCGCGCGGGTGATGGCCAGGCGTTTGCGCCAGCCACCGGACAGGGTGTCCACCGTCTGGTCGATGGCCGGACCGTCGCCTTCGCCGAATCCGGCTCGACCGAGCATGGCGCGGGCGTGGGTGTCGCGCTGGTGGTCTTCCCATTGGGGATGCGACTCGACCAATGCGGCGACGATCACCGCCTCGGGCTCGGCCTGGGCGAATTCGTCGCGCTGCGGGAGGTAGACCATGCGCGTGCCTGAAGCTACCGCGCGTTCGCCCTCGTCGGGCTGTTCGCTGCCGGCGAAGATGCGCAGCAAGGTCGACTTGCCCGAGCCATTGGGACCGATCAGGCCGACGCGCGAGCCTTCCTCGATGCCCAGGCTCAGGTCCTCGAACAGGGAATGGGTTCCGTAGGATTTGGCGAGTTCGCGACAGCTGAGGATCACCGGCATGGCGCAGAGCGTGGCGCTGATTGCCGCGGAGCAACCCCACGCCGCTCGATCGATCGCCCGGCTACGTCGCCGATGCGAGCGCGTCGCGGACCGCCGCCCCGAGTGCCTCGAATGCCGCGTACGAGGTCGGTCGCGGCAACACCGTGACCCCGGGATGCGCGCGCAGTCGGCCATCCCGGTCGGCTGTGCCGAGCACTAGCACCTGGACGGCGACCAGGCGCTGGTCGCGTCGCAGCCGGGCCAGCAGCTCCGCGCGGGCCTCGGTCGGGATCCTCGCGCCGATCACCACCAGCTGCGGAGGTTCGCCGCGCCCGGCGGCGAGATCGGCGATCAGGGATCGGCCGTCAGCGAGATCATCGGCGACCACCAGCAGGGGCGGGTCCGCGCGCTCATCGAGCAGGGCTTCGATGGATTCGACCTCGTCCTGGGGGACGCCGATCAGCGCGATGATCGGCGGCTCGTCGGGCATGCCCCGATTCTAGCCTGGCTGCCCGACGCCGCGACCGCGATTCCATCGTGCCCGACCGCTTGTGCATGGAGCGGCGGCCCCGTGACGCCCGGAGCGGATCGCCGTCAGGCCGGTTGGATCAGGATGCGCCCAGGAGCTTCCCATCGAACACCGCGGGCAGCCCGGGATCCTCCACCAGCTTGCAGGGTATGGTATCCAGGGACGGGTCGGTGTCACCGGCCTCGATCTTCATCAAGCGGGCGAGGAAGGTGCGCGCATATTCCTCGGTCTGGGTTTCAACCCAGCTGAGGGGGAGCGGCGAGGTGATGGTCGAGCAACGGTTGCGGATCGAAACCAGCCGCAGGTCGTCGGGGATCTTCAGGCCCAGGGCGAGCGCGGCGTCGAGCGCG
>JACDEC010000683.1 GCA_013816645.1 Planctomycetota bacterium | reverse complement strand
CCCCAGGGCCCCAGCGGGGTCGCCGGGGCCGAGACCGAAGCCGACCTGGGCGCTTCGCAGTTCAAGACGGCGGACAAGCGCCCGCCGCCCGCGCGCGAGGACACCGAGTACGTGGTGCTCGACGAGACGCCCAAGGGCAACCGGGTCGCGCCGGCGCGAGTCACGACCGACGACCTGGTGCTCGACGAGCACGAGGCGGTCCCGCCGCCGAGCCAGAGCACCATCGTCAGCGCCAACCAGCTGCTCGGCCCGGACCTGGCGCGCGTCGCCGAGTCGTTCTACACCCAGCTCGCCTCGACTGCGGCCTGGTTCAAGGCCCAGCTGCAGAACGACCGGCTGGCACCGGGCAAGATCGTGCTGTCCGGCAGCGGATCGGAACTCGCCGGGCTCGACGTCTACCTCGCCAACCGCTTCAAGCTCGAAGTCGCCCACCTCGACGCATTCCCGTCGCTGAGCGGACCGCTGCCCGAGCCCGCGCACGAGTACGCGCTCGCCATCGGCTTGGCGCTCTCCGAGGCCGCCGACGCGGTGCGCTTCGACTTGCTGCCCGAGAGCCTGCTGCGCAAACGCGAGTGGCGCGAACGGTTGATCTGGCCCTACGTCGCCGCGGCCGCGGTGGTGGTGGCGGCGGTGCTCTTCTCGTGGCGGGTGTACAACGAGGACGACGTCATGCGCCAGAGCATCGCGGCGCTCGACGCGAACAAGGCGGCGTACGAAGCGCAGCAGAGCGACCTCGCGGCCCTCGAGGCCGAGAAGACCCAGCTCGCCGAGGACCTGCGAGTCATCGCCAGCCGGATGTTCTTCAATCGCGACCTGCTCTACACCATCCGCACGCTGAAGGAGCAAGCCCCCGAGAACCAGGAACTGTGGGTCACCCGCCTGGAGACGATCCCGCCCGAGCAGCCCAAGGCTGCTGTCGGCGGCCTGGGGACGCGCAAGCCCGAGGCGGCGACCAGCGTCAGCGTCGACCGCGGCGCCATCGTGGTCGACGGCCGGGTCAAGTTCGAGCGGCAGCAGACCGCCGAGGAGCGCAGCAGCTTCTTCCAGAAGTACGCCAACGCCATCCTCGCCTCGGAGGCTGGCAAATCGGGACAACGATTGTTCGACCGCATGGACATCCTGGAATACTCGGTCGTCGAGGAGAAGGCGACCGCCGCGCAGCCCGGCGCGGGCAACAAGCCCAAGCGCCCGGTGGTCGACAAGACCGCGGTCGACGGCAGTTGGCCGTTCAGCGTCCGCTACGCCTTCCGCGCCACCGAGCTGTCGCGAGCGACCGCGTCCGAAGCCGGCGACGAACCGGCCAGCGGAACGGGGCCCTGACATGCATCTCGACGTGCATCGCGAGGCCCTGCAGGGATGGCTGGTGTTCGCTGGCGCGGTGGTCGTGGCGATCATCACGATCTGGCTGGTGTCGGACCGCGGCGAGCTCGAGCAGCGCATCGCCACGCTCGAAGGCGCGGTCCCGGTCGGGGGAAAGCGGCTCAGCGAGCACGTCGCCGATCAGCGGCGCGCCAATGCGGACCTGCGCACGACCATCGATGTCTTGAAGGACCAGGTTGGCTTCTCGCTCGAGAAAGCCTTTCCGGACCAGCAGATCTTCCAGAGCAACCCGGGCTTCTTCTTCCAGACCGAGCGCGACAAGGCGATCGATACCCTGTTCAAGCGCGCCCAGGAGAAGGGCATTGCCGACTACGATCGCTACATCGGTTTCGGCACGGCCGAGCGCGTACCGCCGCCGTCCGCACCGCCATCGCGCGAAGACGCTCCGAACCTGCTGCGCGTGCTCCAGCTCACCGAGAAGGCGGTGAAGATCTGCCTCGAGACGCCGACGCCCCTGCAGAAACTGATCGTCGAACCGCACGGCAACGCCATCCGCTCGACGGTGGTGACCCCGGCGGGCCGTCCGCCGCTGCTGCGCGAGTACGAACTGAAGCTCAAGATCCGCGGCACGCTCAAGGACATCCTGTGGATCCTCCACCGCCTGTCGCCCGGCCGCGACTCCAGCCAGGAGAAATCCGGCCAGGAATACCCGTTGGTCCTCAAGCACCTGCGCCTGAGCAGCGACAACCGCGCTCCCGGCCAGACCATCCAGCAGCTCGACCTCGAGATGACGCTGGCCGGCATGGAATTCATCGCGGAAGACAACCGCGCTGGCGCCGCCGCCGGCACCCAGCGGCCGGGATTGGGC
>JACDEC010000682.1 GCA_013816645.1 Planctomycetota bacterium | reverse complement strand
CCACACGACCGGTGATCACCGTCAACTCCGATCCCGAACGTTCGGTCGGGCACTTCTCGCGCTGCACGCTGGCGGGCTTCCCGGAACTGCTCGCGGCGTGGCGCGCGGGTCGGCACGCCATCGAACCGATCGCGCGGCTCGAAGCGGTGATCGACGGCGACGGCAGCCACTGCTTCCTCAACGACTGCCTGTTCACCAGCCGCAACCCGGCGGCGATCACCCGCTACCTCATCGAGGTCGACGGCGAGCGCGAACGCCAGCATTCCAGCGGCATCTGGGTTTCGACCGCCGCCGGATCAACCGGCGGCATCCGCAGCGCCGGCATGCAGCCGCTGCCGCCGGGCGACCACGCCCTGCTCTGGCAGGTGCGCGAGCCATTCCAAGGTCGCAGCCCGGTGACCCTGCTCAGCGGCCGCCAGTCGCCGCCGCGCGGACTGCGCCTGACCGCGACCATGCCCAACATCGACCTCTACCTCGATGGTCCGCATCGCCAGATCCCGCTGCGTTACGGCGGCGTCGTGGCGTTCCGCGCCCATGCCCAGCCGCTGCCGCTGGTCATCCTGGGCTAGCGTTCGCATGTCGCGGGGCGCTGCAGCGCCTATGCTCCGCGACATGCGAAAGCTCCGCCTCCTTGTTTCGGGGGACTCCGTCCCCCGGGCCTCCTCCGCGCTGGGGCAGAGCGATGGCATAGCTGACGCCGCGCGCTGAACTGATAAGCACTCCCACCGCTCTCCTTACACCCCAGCCCGGACCCGAACCCATGAAGATCACCGCCATCGAGACCTACATCGCCGGCAACCCGTGGAAGAACTGGATGTTCGTCCGCGTGCTCACCGACCAGGGCGTGCACGGCGTCGGCGAAGGCACGCTCAACGGTTTCGCGCGCACCACCGAGGCCGCGGTCAACGAGATGAAGCACCTGGTGATCGGCTGCGATCCCTTCCGCATCGAGACCATCGTCCTCGCCCTGACCCGCGACCTCTACAGCGATGGCGGGCAGATCCAGCGCGCGGCCTGCGCGGCGATCGAGATGGCCTGTCTGGACATCAAGGGCAAGGCGCTGGGCGTGCCGATCTACGAACTGCTCGGCGGCCGGGTGCGCGACCGCATCCGCGCCTACGCCAACGGCTGGTACCGAGGCGACCGCGTGCCCGCGCATTTCGCGCGCGACGCCAAGCAGGTCGTCGCCGACGGCTTCACCGCGCTGAAGTTCGATCCCTTCGGCAAGGCCCACCTGCACATGGACAAGCAGGACGAGGACCTGTCGATCGCGATCATCGCCGCGGTGCGCGAAGCGGTCGGACCCAACGTCGAGATGATGATCGAGGGCCACTGCCGCTTCAGCGTCGGCCAGGCCGTGCGCATCGGTCGGCGCCTCGAACCGTTCGCCATCTCGTGGTTCGAGGAGCCCTGCCCGCACCACCGCATCTCGGACACCATCGAAGTCGCGCGCAACGTGCCGGTGCCGGTCAGCAGCGGCGAGAGCCTGTCGTCGAAGCAGCAGTTCTCGGAGCTGATCGAGAGCCGGATCATCGCGGTCTACCAGCCCGAGATCATGGTGCTCGGCGGCATCTCCCAGGCCCGCCAGGTCGCGGCGATGGCGGAGGCCGCCAACGCGGTGGTCGCGCCGCACAACGCCCAGGGACCGCTGAGCACCGCTGCCTGCTTGCACCTCGCCGCGTCCTGCAGCAACTACCTGATCCAGGAATACTTCGACTGCTACAACGTGGAGTGGGAGAAGGACCTGGTCACCTGGCACCCGACCCTGGCCAAGGACGGCACGCTCGACCTGCCGACCGCGCCGGGCATCGGCTGCGACCTCAACCTCGACGTCATCCGCGCCCATCCCTACCAGGAAGGCAACTACCTCCCGCTCTACGAGGACGCCTGGAACAAGCGCGAAGGCAAGAAGGCGAGCACATACTGATGCGTCTACCCGACCTCGCGGGACGGCGCGCGCTGATCACCGGCACCGCCGACGGCATCGGCCGAGCGACCGCGGCGGCGTTCATCGAGCAGGGCGCCGAGGTTTGGGGCATCGACGTGCGCCCAGCGACGTTCGCGGGCGCTTACCACCACCTGACCTGCGATCTCGGCGACGCCGCGGCGATCGCCGCCTGCATCGCGGAGCTCGCGAGTCGGACCGGCCACCTCGACCACCTCGTCAACGTCGCCGGCATCGATCCCAAGC
>JACDEC010000154.1 GCA_013816645.1 Planctomycetota bacterium | reverse complement strand
GCCGTAGGCGCGCGAGAGCGCCTGCAGCGCGGCGCGCTCGCCGACGCCGCGCTTGTTGCGCGGGTGGATGTCGGCCGGATCGCCCAGGCCCATGGTCACCACCACCCCGCACGCGGGTTCGGCGCCAGCGACCGCGGCCTGGGCCTCGCGGAACGCCGCCCAGCCGCTCTCCCCGGGCTGGTCGACGACCGCGCCATATTCCGGGAGCTGGACGACCAGGAACGGAACGTCGCCGAGCGACCATGCCGAGCGCCAGCCGCGGATCAGGTCGCTCAGCGACCGCCGGTATCCCTGCGGATTCCCGGCGTCGGATTCGCCCTGGTACCACAGGACGCCGCGGATCGAGGTCCGGGTCCAGGGCGCGACCAGGTTGTTGTACAATTCGCTGGGCATGCCCGGTTCGGGGAAGGTTTCGACCACCCGTCCGCGCCACCCACCGGCGAGCGCGACGCTCTCGGTCGAGCCCACCGGTCCCAGCGACATGCCGTCGGCCGCGCCGATGAAGCCGCCGTCGCCGAGCTTGTCGGTGATGCGGATGGCGATGGTCGCCTGCTCGCCCGCGATCGTTCCCGCCGGCACCCCATAGGCGCGCGGCACCTTCCAATGGTCGGGAGTCTCGGGACCCATCGATCCGACCCGCACCCCATCGACATAGGCGACATCGCGGTCGTCGATCGCCCCGAGCCGCAACTCGAGCTCCTGGTCCCGCCACGCCGCCGGGATCGGCACCGTCCTGCGCATCCAGACCACGCCGTCGAACCGGTCGAGACCCAGGCCGGCCTTCTCCCACGGGCCGGGCGCCGGCATCGCCGTCCACGCCGAATCGTCGTGGGCGGGTGCGGCGAATCCGCGGTCGTCGATGCGATCCCCGAGCGCGGCGCGCAGGCGATCGACCTCGGCGACCAGATGGGCTTTCCCGGGATCCGCAGCCAGCGCCGCACGGTCGAGCCACGAACTGATCGCGGTGCCGCCGACCGCGGACACCACGACCCCGACGGGGACGCCGAGTTCGCGCTGCAGCCTGCGGGCGAAATGGTAGGCGACGGCCGAGAAGCTTCCGGCATCCGCCGGCGTGCAGATCCTCCAGCTCCCCTCCGCCTCGCGAACCGGAACGACGCTGCGACCGTACCAGGTGGAATAGACCCGCACCGTCGGGCAGTCCGCCTGCGCGATCTCGCTGGCGCCGCCGTAGTTGGCGAGCGTCACCGCCATATTGCTCTGCCCCGAGCAGAACCAGACCTCGCCGACCAGGATGTCGATGCGTTCGATCCGCTCGGGTCCGACCGCGGCGAGCACGTACGGTCCGCCCGCCGGCAACGCCGGCAGGACCACCGACCAGGCTCCATCCGCGCCGGCGACCGCGTCGCCGCGACTGCCCGCCAGGGATACCGCGACCACTTGGCCGGCTGCGGCGGTGCCGGAGATGCGCAGGGGCGCATCGCGCTGGACCACCGCGTGATCCGTGAACATGCCGTCGAAGCGCAGCTCGGCGGCGAAGAGCGCCGACGCCGTCGCGAGGAGCAAGCAAGCCAGCCGGAACCGTGCGCTCATCGGAACTCCTGGACGCTCATCCTGACCCCGGATCGCCGTTGGGTCGCAGGTCTTCCCGCGCTGCACCATCGGCTGCGTGAAGCAACCGACGTCAGCGCTCGAGGAAGATCAACGTGCCCCAGTGCTCGGGCAGCAGCCTGCTGCTGCCCGGACGATCGACCACCGTCGCTTCGCTCATGCCGCCCCAATGGGCCGCGCGCTCGCGGCCATTGCCCGACTCGTTGGCGATGCCGATCGAGGTGTCGAACCCGACCGACCGCCCCTTCGGATTCGCCAAGCCGATCGCGGCCAGTGGAACGGCGAGTTCGACCTGCCAATCGACCCGCTTGGCGCGGTCGTCCCTGCCCATCACCTTCCAGGCCTGTTGCAGCCCGGGGATCTCGGCGATCTGCTCCATGCGGACCGTCGCGACCGGCGAGCTGATGGACTGGGCGCCTTTGCCGCCCGACTTCTTCTGCCAGTAGCCGCGCTGGAACGCTTCCACCGCTCCCTTCCCGGTGATCTGCGCGATCAGCAGGCGCACATCCCCCTCGCGCACGTCCGGTCGCTGCGGCTGGGACCAGTCCGGCGCGAACGAGGCGTCGACGTAGGCGCCGCTGACGAACGGGCAGATCGGCAGTTCGCTGCCTGCGTTGACCGGGCCGTTCGCCGTGCGCACGACATAGGCGAGGTAGAGGTTCGTGTTGTCGTATAGCGCGCGCACCCTGGCGACCCGCTCGCCATCCATCCAGACCTGGGCTTCATCGACCGCGGTTCCATCGCTGAAACCGTGCCAGCCCTCCTTGGGATCGATCGCGCCGTCGATGACCAACGGCGCGTCCGGCTTGTGGGCGGCGAGCGGACGGACGCGGTAGACGGGTCGCTCGGTCGGCGTCACGCCATCGGGATCCCACGGCTTCGCTTTCGACGCATGGTTCGCCGTCACGGTCACCGGCTTGACGGCGAGCGGCTGACGCCTGGGCAGCAGGATCTCGTGCACCGTCGTGCCGACCTCGTTGGCGATGATGTACGATGCATCGCCGACCGTCACCACGCGGGCGCCCTGGAGCTCGATGTGCAGGGTGAACGCGTCGGCCCGCTTGTCATCCGGACCGTTGTAGAGCCGGCCGAGGTACAACCCGTCCTTGTCCCACACCCACGCGCAGCCCATCGCATCGGACGCGATCACCGTGTCGCCGACGCAGCCGGCCAGCATCAGCGGATTGTACATCTCGCCGGGTTGGGCGACGCCCGGCGTGCGCCGTCCGACTGCCCAGCGGCAGGCGCCGGTCGCCTTGTCGAAACGGCAGATCTTCTTGCGCCAGTTGCGGCTCGCCCACCAGCCGTCGCCGTCGATGCCGCCGAGCTTGGGATGGTCGCCGGTGGCCTCGATCAGCGCGTAATAGGAGTCCCCGCCATCGATCAGGCTGGAGAGGAAGGCTCCCCGAACGGTGTTGGCGCCGCCGCCCTGGAGGGTCGGCTTGGCCAGGCTCTTGATCGACTCGACCTTGTTCCAGTCGTAGACCGGGACCCCGTCGGGCAGGATCTCGAGCAACGGCAGCTTGCAGATCTCGACGGCCCCGGCGTCGACGTAATCGGGACCGGTCCAGCGCATGGCGATGATATTCAGCTGGTCGTCGAAGGCCAACCGCACCCACTGCGCATCGGCGAGCGCGGCGGGCTTGGCCGCGACCGCCACCTCGCTCATCTGCGGCTTGGCATCGCCGTTGCGATCGGCCCACGCCAGCCAGTTGACCGGACCGGTGTTGAAGAACGTCTGCAGCACTTCGCCCTGCTTCTCGCAGCGGTGACTGAAGGCCATCGCCACCAGCTTGGGCGGCGCATCCGGTCCGTAGGTGTAGATCGCGCCGTGATCGGACATCATGTAGTTGCGGCCCTTGAAGGTGCGCAACCCGCCTTCCTTGGCCGATCCCCAGGCGAAGATCGGCCAGGTGCCGGGGAAGCCCTTGTCCTTGCTCAGGGGATTGCCGCCGTGCTCGTGTCCGCGGATGACCTCGTCGTGCCACGACCCGGCGTGCTCGCGGCTGAAGCCCCAGGCTGGGCGCCAGGTCTTCTTCGCGAGATCCACCTCCCAGGCGAGCAGGCTGCTCGGATCGAACTCGCCGCCGAACTTGAGGATCTCGGTCGGCCGCCCGGGATTCATCGGCACCACGGCGTTGTCGCCGATGCCAGTGAACCACTCCTGCTCGAGCTGACCGGTCAGCGACCAGCGCGAGGTGCGGGGGAACCCGGTGGCCACGTCGTTGACGAACAGCGCCTTGCCGCCGGGCCCCATGCACAACCACAGGCCATCGCCGAATCCGGCCGCGCCGTCGTACTTTCCCTGGGTCGCCGCGCCGCCGGCCTTTCCCAGGGTGCGCAGCGGCTTGCCGCCGGCGTCGAAGACGTGGATCTGGCGGGTCCCCCCCTCGCCGCTGTCTGCCACGTAGACCGTGCCGTCGACGCCGACGCACAACGCGGTGGGTGCCTTCATCGCGCCCGCCTTGACCAATACGCCATCGCTCTTCCCGTCGAGCGTGTAGCGCAGGACCTGCTTGGCGCTGACCACCAGCAGCGTGTCCTTGACCACCGCCACGCCGTGGGCGCCTGGTACGGAGACGGTGTCGAGGACCTTGCCGGTGCCACGCTCGATGATGAACAGCTCGTCGTTGGTGGTGACGGTCGCATAGATGCGCTCGGCAGTCAGGGCCATGCCGTTGAGCACCTGGTAGGTCCGACCCTTCTGGCTGCCGCCCGGGTCGATCGCCATCGCGGTCGGCAAGGTCACCAGGATCTTGCCGCGGGGATTGCCCAGCGCGTACTCCGCGATCTGCAGTTCCTTGCCCCCCTTGAGGATGCCGAGGTAGAGGTTGCGCTCGTCCATCGCGCACGCCCACCGGCAGTCCCACGGGTAGAACGTCGAGTAGCGCACCTGGATCCCGCCATCGGCGTCCATCTGCTGCACGCCGGTGATCTGGTTGTCCTCGACGCACACCCAGGCGGCGACCACGGCGGTCTGATTGGCGCAGATGCCGGTGCCCGGCCCGAGGTTGCCGCCCCATGCGCCTTTGCCGTCCGGCGTCCGCCAGGGCGGGTTGCCGGCCGATCCGACCTTGGCGATCATCGCCAGCGCGGGCGGCTCGCTGAAGTACACGGCCTTGGCGGCGTAGCTTCCGGCGGGGACGGCGAGGCCGAGGTCGGTCGTGGCATCCCAGGTCGCGGTCCGCGCTCCCTTCTCCACATATTGCGCGCAGAGCAGATTGCGCATCAGCACGCCGGCCTGGTCATAGAGCGCGAGACTGACGTAGCCCTTGTCGGGCGCGGTGTACGGGACCGCGATGCGCACGGCCTGGTCCGCAACTGCTTTGGCGGGCACCGCGGGTTTCTCGGCGGCGGCGGCCGCCGATACGGCGAGCGCGGCGACGATGCAGCACCAGTATGAATGACGCATGACGCGACTCCTGACTGCGATGACGATGGCCTGCATCCGGTGAGCCCGCCGGATACTCACGGGAACACCACTTCGACTGTCGTCGGCGTATAGCGCACGGTGTAGGGCACCTGGTCCTTACCCTGGTAGCGCAAGCGCTCGAATTGACCATTGAGCACGGTGGCGGTGATCACCGTGTAGACGCCCTTGGGACGGACACCCTGACCCGCGCGGATATCGAGCGTGCTGCCGAACCCCGGGGTGAGTTCGAGACTCCCGCCGGCCCTCGGATCATCGACTCGCTTGAACACGACCTGGTCGCAACTGCCTTCTGGTCCGGTGATGCTCAGCGCGAAGGTCGCCCCGCCCTCGAGGTCGTTGTCGGGAATGCCGACGATACCGGTCGCTTTGTAGTATGCCTTCGCGCCGAGAGTCGCGTCGACGTCGACGAAGGTCAGGGTCGCGGGCTTCGCGGAGCGCTTGAGCTCCTTCACCCCGGGCTTGTCCACTCCGCTCGCCTTGAGGTCGGGCACACCGGGTGCGATCGTGCCAGAGAGCAGCAGCGCCATGCTGAACGCGCGCTTCTGGTGGTTCTCAGTCGATCCGGTGCTGTCGAGGTAGGTGAAGGTGCCGTCGCCGGTGATCGTGCCCTGGTCGTGGTTCACCAAAGCCGCTTGGGTGCAGACGCCCATGCCGCGGGCGTCCATCTTCCGGTCGTAGACCACGTCCCCCGAGATCACCAGGGTGCCGCCATTCTCGATCATGATCGGTCCCCACTGGTTGGCGGATGCGCTGATGCCGCCGGCGAGTTCGAGCAGCCCGAAGTTGGAGAGGCGGGCTTCGCGCCATTCCGGCGAGTTGAAGGCCAGGCCGTTGTCATTGGTCAGCAGAGCGAGCGAGGCGCCGCGACGGATCGCCATGCGCGAACCGGCAGCGTTGTCGACCGCGCAATAACCGCCGATCATGACCATCGAGCTGCCGATCTCGAGCACCGCCGGAGCATCGGCGGCGCCGTTGATCAGGTTGCGATGCCCATTGCGGTTGGGGCCGACGCTGCCGAACACCACCGGGCGTTCCCGCGTGCCACCGAACAGGGTGATGGAGCCTTTTGCACCGTTGCGCAGCACGAGGTTGCGTTCGGAGAACGCCGGCGAAGCCAGCGATGCGCCGCCGCCCACCCGCATCGTCCCGGTGTTGGTGAGTTCGATGAAGGGTAGCGATGAACCGTCGAGCACCGCGAGCGTTCCCGCATTGACGCATGGGGCCAGGGCATCGGTGGCCAGGCCGGTCGACGACACGTACTGCATGCTGCCGCGGGTGATGGTCCAGGTCCCTTCGTTGCGGAAGCCGGCCAGCGAGCCCGGATCGACCTTCGCGCTGGCGCGGTCGAAGAGCAGCAGGGCGCCATCCTGGGTGAGCGTGCCCTTGTTGATCAGCGTGCAGGTCCCGGCGGGGTCGCTGTAGGCGAGGGTCGTCGACTGCAGGAATGCGGTAGCCTGCGCTCCCGTCCCGCCGCCGCCATCGAGCGCGACGGTGGGTGCGGTGGTGTATCCGGTTCCCGGAGCGAGCACCACGATGCCCGAGACGCGGCACAGCGCGAGACCGCGCGCATCGCTGCCGCCACCGCCATCGATCGACACCGTCGGGGCATCGAGGTAGCCCCGGCCCGCGTCGGTGATGGTGATCTGCTGCATGGCGCCCTGCGCATCGAGCACCGCCACTCCGCTGGCGCTCCTGCCTCCAGCAGTTCCCGGATCGGAGAAGGTGACGGTCGGTGCGCTGGTGTAGCCCCGGCCGAGGTTGGTCATGCGCACCGCGGCTACGCTCAGGGTCGCCTGGGCCAGCGCGCCCTTGCCGGCGCCGGTCAGCGCGACCGCGGGGGCGCTGCGGTATCCGCTGCCGCCCGCATCGAGGTGGAAGGCGCGCACCTGGCCGTCGCCCACCAGCTCGCAGGTGCCATCGTTGATCACCTCGCCCAACGTGCCCGCGGCTACCGTCAACGGCGCGCCGACGACGCGCAGCGACGCGCCCTTGCCGACGGTGGCCAGCGCGGGCGCCG
>JACDEC010000681.1 GCA_013816645.1 Planctomycetota bacterium | reverse complement strand
GCTTGAGGAACACGGCGAGCACGACGAACGCCGGGACGATCGCGAACAGCATGACCAGCGGGATGACCGAACACACCATGAGGATGGCACAGGTCAGTCCGAGCGCGGGGCTGGCCTGCCGCGCGACGATGCCATGCCGTTCGACGTAGGCGTTGAGATCCTTGGCCAGGCCGAACTTGGCGACGAAGAACCAGTAGAAGTTGAAGAGCGGGATGAACAGGAAGCCGACCGCGCGACCGGGCGACGTCCGCGCCCGACCATCCTGGATGATCTCCCAGGCCCGGTAGATCAGGATCAGCTGGAAGACCGCCGCGGCGACCAGCGCGCCGCCGCCCGCCGCGTAGAGCAATCCGCCCGCCATCATCGGCACGACGTTCTCCTGCACGCGCTCCTGCATCTCGGCCTGGCGGCGCTGCTCCCCCTCGCGGCGCTGCTCCGCAGTCTGCTGCGAACGGGCGTCACCCTGTGCCTCCTTGGCCGAGGCCATCGCAGCCGTGCCCACCGAGGCGATGATGATAGCGATGCCGATCACCAGGGCGGCGACGCCGCCGATCATCAGCCACAAGAATAGCCGGAACGGCGTGGAGAATTCCTCGGGTCGACGCAGGCGTGGTGGATGCGCCCCGACGGTGCGCGTCGCCTCGGGGGCGCTGTAGGGATTCGACACCTCGTTCACCAGAACGCTCCGGGACGCGCGGCGACCAGGTCGCGGCCGGCGGTGTGCGCGGGGTTGCGGTCGATGTGCTTCTGGAAGTGGGCGCGGAACTTGGTGACGAAGCTCTGCACCGGCCAGGCCGCGCCGGGCGCGAAGGCGCAGATCGTCGTCCACTCGTAGCGGTCGGCCAGGTCCTTGATGACGTCGATATCTCCGTCGCGGCCCTCTCCGGCGACCAGCTTGCGCAGGATGCGGTCGACGTAGCCGGTTCCCTCTCGGCAGGGTGTGCACTGGCCGCACGATTCGTGGGCGTAGAAGCGCGCGATCGACTCCAAGATCAGCGCCGGATCGCGGGTGGTGTTGAACGGGGTGACCGCGCCCGAGCCGAGCATCGACTTGAGCGACGCCAGCGACTCGTAGTCCATGGTCGCCTTGGCGGTCTCCTCGGCGGTCAGCACCGGCGCCGACGAGCCGCCGGGGATGCAGCCGAGCAGGTCGCCCTGCAGGCCGCCGGCGAGTTCGAAGAACTCCGTGTACGGGATGCCGAGCGGGACTTCGTAGACGCCGGGCCGGCCGATGTCACCCGAGATGGTGAACAGCTTCGAGCCCGGGCTCTTGTCGGTTCCCCACTGGCGGTACCACTTCGCGCCGTTCTTGACGATCGGCGGCACCGCCATGATCGTCTCGACGTTGTTGACCACGGTCGGCGACGCGAACGCGCCGGATACCGCGGGGAACGGCGGCTTCAGGCGCGGTTGGCCCTTGTAGCCCTCGAGCGAATTGATCAGCCCGGTCTCCTCGCCGCAGATGTAGGCGCCGGCGCCGCGGTGGATGTAGATGTCGAGCGAGTAGCCGCTGCCCTGGATGTTCTCGCCGAGCAGGCCGGCGTCGTAGGCCTCCTTGAGCGCGGCGTTGAGCTTGCGTATCTGCGGCAGCATCTCGCCGCGCACGTAGATGTACGCGGTGCGCACACCCAGCGCGTAGCCCGTGCAGATGCAGCCCTCGATGAGCAGGTGCGGATCCCGGGTCATGCACAACCGGTCCTTGAAGGTCCCGGGTTCGCCCTCGTCGGCGTTGACCACCAGGTAGACCGGCTTGCCGCCGCGCGGCACGAACGACCATTTCATGCCGGTCGGGAAGCCGGCGCCGCCGCGGCCGCGCAGGCCGCTGTCCTTGACCAGTTCGATCATCTCGAACTGGCTCTTGTCGAAGAGCATCGGGCCGATCGTCGCGTAGGCGCCGTGCTTGCGCGCGACCTCCAGCGTGTGGCCGTTCTCGATCTCGAACATGCCGGAGATGATCCGCGGCAGTTCCTTGCCCTTCCAATGCGTCGGTGCGGGCATGGTCAGAAGCCTCCGTCGATTCTCGTCACGCCTTCAACGGCATGATGCGCGATCTGCCCAAGCCCCCGAAGGGGGCGACAGACCGTAGCCCAGGGTGTCAGCCCTGGGTCACCGGGCAAAAGGACAAGCGAGCCCCCGGTGGGGGGCGACACATGCGCGCACCGTTGTGTCGCCCCCTTCGGGGGCCCACCGTGGAGA
>JACDEC010000680.1 GCA_013816645.1 Planctomycetota bacterium | reverse complement strand
CCGGGCAGCACCCGCCGCGCATGCGCGACCATGCCGCCGAGCCATTCAGCGATGCCGTAGGGGTACCAGGCCAAGGCCAGTCCCAGGATCAGCAGCCCGCAGCCCGCGATCGCCGCCAAGGCCAGCGCGGATCGTCGACCATCGGCATGCCATCCCCACCAAGCGGCGACGATCGCGCTGACCATGGCTGCGGCGACCGGATGCGTGGCCGCCAGTGCTCCAATGGCGATGCCATGGATCGCGACACGACCACGCGGACAGCGGAGGTGGAGATTGCAGGCGACCACGACGATGAGCAGCGCGAAGCCATCGGGTCGTCCAGCGTGGGCCAAAGCCCAGGCGAGGACTCCCAGGACCAGACCCAGTGCGAACAATGACGATGTCCACCCCGCGGCACCCCGAATCGTCCGCCGCGCCAGCAGGTGGAGCCCAACTACGATCAGCACGTGCTGGACGGTCAGGGCGATGAAGAGGCCAGCGCTCTCCGGGCGGGGCATGAGCGAAGCGAGGGTCATGGCCTGCAGGAAGCCATGATAGGTCAACGGCTGCGGCGGGGACCATGGATAGAAATGGTTGACCAGGCCATCACCGGCGGCGGTCGCCAGCGCCGGCGGCATGAACCAATAAGCATCGAATCCCGTCAGGGGAAACCCTGCCCCACCCAGCGCCAGCAGCACGGCAGCGAGCAGGAAGACGATCAGGTCAGCGACGAGGGAAATGCGCGAAGTCGCCTGCAGTCCGGGCATGACGGTTACGCTCATGAGCCATCGATGAAAGACAAGAACCCGATAGATGCGCCGGACTTCACTTCATGAAGGGTGCAAGCCAGAAACGAAGGACCCCGCGGCATTCACCGCGGGGTCAGCTTGTCATTCGAATCTGTACCGATTACTTGAGGAAGGCGCGGCGAGCCGAACCGGAGCCCAGGATATGAGTGACGCCAGGGGTAATGTCGCCGGGGGTGGTGCCCGAGAAGGTATCGCTGATACCGTTGAAGATGTTGTCAGGTGTGATACTGGCCGAACCGTCGATATCGTCGCCCTTGGCGTCGACGTTCTCGCAGCCGATCGATGCGGCCAGGCCATCGGGCAACGAGCCGTCGGTGACGTTGGTGCCTGCCAATGCGGTGTTGGCCTTGCACTGGCGAACGCTGCCGTCGTAGGCCGCGGCGATCACCAGCTTCTTCTTATAGAGCGACGGGTTGCGCGCGCCGACCATGACGCGGTACGAGGCGGGCTCGCCCGGGACGCCCCAGTCATAGCCCCACGACATCGCGACATTTCCAGCTGCCCAACGACCCGCGGCATCGGCGGCCGTGGTCGCGTTGCGATCCGGTTTGATAGTCGGCGCGCGACCGGCGCTGTCGTTCTTGCTCTTCCAAATACCGGGGGGCAGGGTCATCACGTCGGCGAGCACCTCAAAGCTGCGCAGGCTGACGCCCTTGCTCAAAGCGGCGGTGGTGGCGGAGAACGCGTTGCCGATAACACCGACCGGAATCGACTCTTCCTGACCCTGATAGGCGATGATGCCGGTCTGGATCTGCTTGAGGTTGTTGCCGTCCGCGGTGCGGTTGGCGTTGTCCTTGACCATGGTGATGGCCGGCAGCAGCAGGCCGGCGAGGATGGCGATGATCGAGATGACCACCAGCAGTTCGATCAGCGTGAACGCTGAACGGCGGGATTGGAACGTGGACATGAAGCCTCCGGGGGGATGAACGTGGGGAGCGAAATCCGGCGGATGGAAGGATGCCGGACGTCGTTAGCCTAGGCGGCCCGTGCTGCGTGGCTAGGACTGCAGCAGTGTCCTCAGTGCCGTGCGAAGCTGCTGTGTCACTGCGCCGGCATGGCGGTAACGCGGTGCGGGCTTCGATTCCGCGCCATAAGTGCAATGGATCATAAAACTAACGGCCACCGAAGATTGTCAGGCCGCGCATCGACTCGGCCTGCAACAGGTGCAACACCCCGGCCGCGAACCGGCCGGAGTGCCTGCGGCATTTTTTGGGTCTCATGCAGGACCGCAGACAGCGGGACGGGGTCTGCGGTCCTGCATGAGACCCTTTTATTTCACGAACGCCCGCCGCGCCGACCCGCTGCCCGGCTTGAACGGCCCGGCCGTCGGGATGTCCGCGGCGATCGCTCCGGACAGGGCATCGGCCTCGCCATTGGAAGATCGCATCCGCGGTGGTGCTCGCTGATCC
>JACDEC010000679.1 GCA_013816645.1 Planctomycetota bacterium | reverse complement strand
CTTCCGGCCCCACCCGCGCTCAGTCCTTCAGCGCCACCATCTGATGGCACTCGACCACCGGCACGGTGAAGCGCACCCGCCCATCCGCGTAGGTGAACGGTACCGCCGTCCCCTCGGGCGCCAATTCGACCACGCTCGGCTTTGCCGCGCGCTTGACCACGACCTGGACATCCCGGATCGGCACGAGTTCCTCGATGACCTCGGTATTCTTGCCGCGCCGGATCGGCGCGCCGTAACACAGGTGCAGGACATCGCGGCGCTGCGCAGCCTGGCGGGTGTAGGTGACCAGACCCTGTGAGGGCAAGGTGGTGGTCACCGTCGGGGTGCCGATCAGCCGGCGCAGGGCCTGGAGCAGGATCTCGCGGTGCGGCAGCATGCCGCGATCGTGGTAGACCACGAAGAAGGCGTGCGCGCAGAGGATGCCGGCGGGACCCTCGACGATCGCGGGGCCGCCGTCGCGGCCGCTGTTGGGCGCGTGCTGGTGCGAGCAGTAGTGGCGGATGTCGCGGTTGAACCACGGTTCGTCGCGCTTGGCCAGCGCTTTGCCGCCGCGCAGCTCGAGCTTGCGGTGGTTGCCATGGACCACGAAGGCAGCGTCGCCCCACGGTTCGACCGGAGTGCCGGGCACGATGTAGTCGGGATCGAAGCCGCAGGGGCCGCGATCGGCGCAGCCGAAGTCGAAGGCGAGTTCGTCGCGGTCCTTCCACAGGCCCGAGGTGCCGGTAGCCAGCAGCTTGCCGCCGCGGGCGACCACCGCCGCGAGCTTGGCCTGCAGCTTGGCGTCGACGCGGATCTGGTCGGGCAGCACGATCACGCGGTAGCCCGCCAAGTCGGCGTCGGCGTCGACCACGTCGAAGAGGATCTGGCCTTCGAGCAGCATGCGCACCGCGCCGGCGTCGGACTCGTCCTTGCCGGCGACGCTGCCGCAGGCCTGCGCCGAGAGCAGCGCGACGTCGACGACGTGCGCGGCGTCGACCACCCAGGCCTCCTTGCGCGCGACCTCGGCGTAGGCTGCGCCGATGATGCGGTAGGTCGCGGGGTCCATGCGGCCGGTGGGATGCAGTTGGTCGCCGACCGACAGGCGCGCGCCCGAGGCCAGCGAGCGCCCGGCTTCCAGGCGCAGCGCGTTGGGATGCTTGTAGCCGCCGAACTCGCCCCAGGTGCCGTGGAACTTGCCGGTCATGCCCAGGAAGGGCAGGCCGAGGATGCGCGCGTACGCCGCCGAGAGCGGGAAGTGGTCGTAGCCCCAGCCGCCGGTGGGCAGGCTCTCGAGCTCGAGGTGCTTGGGATTGACGTGCGCGAGCTCGCGATCGCCGCGGGCGATGTGCCCGCTGTTGTGGAAGATCGGGCAGTCCTTGCGGTACTTGGCCACCGCCTGGGCGACGCGCGTGGTGTAGTTGAGGTAGATCTCGCGGGCCTTGACCTGCATGTAGGCTTCGTCGCGTGGATCCTTGCCGTCCTTGACCACCTGGTTGATGCAGGTCTGGCAGTAGCAGGTGCGCGGTCCGACGATGTCGAGGAAGATGCCGTCGCCGCCGTTGTAGCGCTGCATCACCTCCTCGACCTGCTTGATCAACTCGTCGAGGTAGGGGGTGTTCATGCACAGCTCGCGGAAGCCGGCATTGAGCTGCGGGCCAGCCCACGGCGTGGTGCCGTCGGCGTTGCGGCGGCCCCAGCCCGGATTGGTGTGGAGCAGGTGGTCGTCGAGCCCAGCGCTGATGTAGATCGGCGTGCGCACGTCGATCTCCTTGCAGGCCTCGATCTGCTGGTCGAGCAGGTCGAACGACAGGTGGGGGTGGCGCTTGGAGACCTTCGAGTCGTAGTAGAACCAGCCGTGGTGGCACTTGGCGAACAGCGTGATCGAGTCGACGTGGCCGAGCCTGAGCATCGCCTGGAACTGCCGCTTGTCGAAGGCGCTGCCGATCCCGTCGATGTGCGGCGAGGTGTGGAAATCGAGGTGGACCTGGCGGTAGCGCATGGCGGCGTCCGTGGGCAAGGGTGCTTTGGCGGGAACGAGCCATGCTGGCCACCCCGGGTGGCGATCAATCGCGGCTTGCGGCGATGTCAGCGGCGTTCCGCCGCCGGCGGGTCCGACTAGTGTCAGGACACTAGGATCCGATCATGGCCGCACGTGCGTATCGGCGAGGACCGGTCGACCCGGAGTCGCGCACGCCGACCGGGTCGTCATCCGCTCCTCGC
>JACDEC010000153.1 GCA_013816645.1 Planctomycetota bacterium | reverse complement strand
ACGACGGCCTGTGCGGCCCCGGCGACGATCCCGCGCGCGTGCTCGACGCCCTGCGCGCGCTCGCCGGCGCCAGCGCCAGACCTGAGGTCGCCAACCTGCCGCTGTTCGTCTTCGGCCACTCGAATTCGACGCACGCGATGGGCGTCTTCGCGCGCGCGGTGCCCGAGCGCATCGTCGCCTGGGTGGCGATGAAGTCGGCGTTCGGCGCCCAGTTCGGCCATTCCGAGCTCGCGCGCATCCCCGGCATGGTGGTCAGCGGCGAGCTGGACCATTCCTACTTCCAAGACCAGCTCGCGACCGTCAAGCGCATGCGCCGAGACCACCGCGCGCTGGTCCACATGCTGGTGGAAGCCGACGGCCCGGCCGTTACCGGGAATCCAGGTCCCGGAATTCGAAGCGTACCTCTGACACCGCTGATCCCCCGGCGGAGCGCACGGTCGCCTTCAGGTGGTAGCGACCAGGCGAGGGATGCCATTTCTCCAGCTTGTCCGATCCCGGGATATCGCCGAAGACCGTGAAGGGTGCCACGGCTTCGCTGTGGTCCACGACCTGCTGACCGTCGCGAGTCAGCAGGAAGCGCACCTGCGAGACCCCGCTTCCAGTACGCAGGATGATGTTGATGTGCCGCTCGGTCAGCCGTTGCATGGCGATCACCGCGCCTTCGGCGATGCGCTCATGGCCGGGCACCGGTTGGTTCGTCACGGTGTCCATCAGGATGAAATCCGAGGCCGTTCCCGGCGCGACGGCCGCCGCGGTGGGTTCGGGGGGCGCAGGCGTGGCTGCCACCGCGGGCGAACCTGCTCCTGCCACGTGCAGCGTCGGAGGCAGGCCCGGTCCGATCTCCGCCCACTGACCGGCGCCGATCTGGATGCCCTCGCTGGCTTGGCGGGCGGTGAGCAGGACCCGGCCGTCCGCGACGTCCACACGCGTGCGCTGATCGTCGACCGTGAGCGCGAAGCGGGTGCCGAGCACCCGCGCCTCGCCGTGCGCCGTCGTGATGCGCATCGGCGCGGACGGCTGCTGGACCGCGACGTAAGCTTCGGCGAGACCGCGGCCCACGTCGACCCGCTTGCCATGGGCATCCCCGTCGAGCGTGAAGTCCGATCCCGGTTTGAAGGTGACCCGGGTCCCATCGCCCCAGGACACCATCGCGTCGCGAGCGACCTCGAGGCGATCCCCCGCAGCCAGGGCATGGCCGACCCCCGCAGCGATGCGCTGAGCCCCCCGCTGCAGGATGGCGTCGCCGGCGCTCAGGCGCGCGATCGCCAGCGGTTCGGTCGTGGTGCCCGTGTCGATGGTCGAGCGCTCGTCCGGACGCGGCAGGCCGGACGCCAGCTCGCGGGCTGGTCCCTGCGCCGGCCCGCGCAGTGCGAACAGCGCGGTGATCACGCAGGCGGCGAGCAGCCCGCCACCGACGTACATCCACGAGTTGTTCGGACGATCCCTGGCCGAGCGACCCGATGCACGGGCAACGAGCATGGCCGTTTCGACGCCTGGACGCGCACTGGACGCGGTGCGCGCGGGAATCCGTCCGGTCGAGCTGGACGCCGCCGGCGGAGCTTCCTGGCGAGCGGCGTCGCTCGGCTCCTCCCCGGTGCGCAGCATGACGTGCAGCGCGCGATGGGCCTGGGCAGCGCGCACGAAACGTCGGGCATGTTCGCTGTCGCTGACCAGCCAGGCGGATAGGGCGGCCTCGTCGTCCGCATCGGCCTCGCCATCGAACCAGCGGGCGAGGCGTTCGTCGGGATCGCTCACGTCCCACCTGCCAACCGACGATCCACGCAGCGTTCGAGGCTGGTTCGGATCCGGTGCAGCATGACCCGCACGGTGCCCGCCGGCTTGCCGACGCGCCCAGCCATCTCGCCGGGCGTGAGGGTCTCCTCATAGCGCAGGCGCAGCAGCTCGCGCGCCGGACCCTCGACCTCCTGCAGGCACGAGCGCAACGCCCGCTCGCGCGGCTCGACCTCGGGCGCGAGTTCGACGCAGGCGACCGCCACCGCTTCCAGCGCATCGGGCAGCAGCATGGTACGATTGCGCGCGTGACGCCGCTTGGACATCACCACCTCGAGCTTGGCGATGCCGATCGCCCAGGCGATGAAGCTGCGCGCGGGATCGTAGCGGTCGAACAGCCGCAGCACCGCCACGGCCACATCCTGCAGCACGTCGTCGACCTGGTTCGCATCCGGCACGGCAGCGGCGACGAACTGGGCGATGTCCGGTTGATGACGGGTCCACAGCCGCGTGAAGCGCTCGCTCGTGCTGGTGTCGATGGACATGGCCAGATCCCCTCTGCCGCCGTCGGGCCTGCGTTACAGGATCCTTGGGTGGTCGACGCAACGCAAGCCTCGCTCACCGGATGCGAGGTCAAAAAGGCACCCGGACAGCTCATCCGAGCCGCATTCCCGCCCTCCTCGCGTCAGGAAAGGACCGGACGACCGCCCGCGGGTGGCACGGCGGTCGAAGCACGCAGGCGCAGTGCAACCGGCAGCACCACGGGCACGCGACTCCCGACGCCTTGGGCTGGCGATTCGATGACCATGCGGGCTGCCCGCCGGCCCATGTCCTCGAGCGGCACCGCGACCGTGGAGAGGCGCGAGGCCTCAGCCACCGAGGTCGGTTCGCTGTCGTCGTAGCCGACGACGCTGATGTCCTGCGGCACCCGCAGGCCCCAGCGGCGCAGCAGCGAGATGATCTCCAATGCCATCGGATCGTGCCGAGCGACGATCGCGGTGATGCCGGGCTGCCGGACCAGCGCTTCGCGCAAGGACTCGGCGACCCAGGACTCGTCCTCCCGCTCCTCGAACACCGCGGTCTGCAAGGCCTTCGCACCGAGCCCGCGATCGCGCTGCGCATCGCGCAATCCGGCGACGCGCAGCGGAATCGGGTCGCCGGGGCGGCCGAGCTGGTTGTCGCGCCCATGGAAATGCAGCAGCTGGCGGTGGCCCAGGTCGAAGAGGTGGGCGGCGAGCTGGCATGATCCGCTCCGCACATCGGCGACCACCGCCGCTTCGCCGGGCACCGTGTGGGCCAGGGAGACGAACGGCCGGGCGCCAAAATTGGGATGCGCGCGCAATGAGCGGACCATCGGCTCGAGCGACTCGACATGGGCCAGCGCGATGATGCCGTCGACTTCCCCCCGCGCGATGCCGGCGGTCGCGGGACCGGTCTCGATGCCCTGGTACGGGTAGCAATGCAGGGCGAAGCCCGCATCGGTGACCACGTCCATGACGCCCTGGAAGATGCGCAGGAAGTAGCCGGTGCGGTAGAACATGCGCGGCATGACCAGCGCGATGGTGCGATTGGGCAGCAAGCGACCGTGCTTGGCCAGCGCCATGCGCCGCCCCGCGGGATTGAGGTCCGGGTCGTAGCCCATCTGGCGCGCCACCGCGACGATGCGCTCGCGCAGTTCGGGACTCATCCGACCGGCCCCGGTGAGCGCGCGGTGGACGGTGGTCTTGTGCACCTGGACCTGGGCGGCGATGTCCGCAAGCGTCGCCGGGCGGATGGGATGCGCTTCGCGGGTCATGCGCAGCCCGCCTGCGCAGCGATCCGCGGGGGCTTGTCCACGTCGGGGGCAGGCTGCATTTGGGCTGTCACTATCCACTGGAATACCGGTTGTTCATGCATATTCAATCTTTCGCCTCCTGGACGCCGGCCCCAGCCCACGTCGCTCACCCTGGACGACCAATGCCCTACGCCCCCAGCGCCCGCAACCTCCTTTCGACCTGCCTGCTCTCGCTGGCGCTCGCCACTGGGATCCGGGCGGCGGAACCGGTCGCGACCGAAACATTCCGCGCCGACACCCGCGGCTTCGGCCAGGTCGAGGTGACGCTCGCCGCCCAGGGGCCCGAGGGCGAGCGGCGCTCGCGCACCAGCTTCCGCGCCGAGGACGCCGCGCATGCCCGCCTGTGCGCTTCGAAGCGCCTGGCCGATCTCACCGGCTTCGGTGATCTCGCGGTGGTCCCCGACGCCGGCCTGCCCGGGACAGTGGTCGCGGCCGACGAAGTCGGCGCGTGGCTGCTCGGAGTGCGCGGCGTGGTGTTCGAGGAACTGCACGCGCCCGACCTGGCCGCGCTGAAGTCTTACGCGGCTGCCGCCAAGCTGACCGGGCTGGCGCCGGTCGCCGAGCGCGCCTATCCCCGATTCCTCGACTGCTTCGACAACGCCGGCCCGGGCATCTGGGTCGGCGGCGGCGGCGACAACTACGAGGTCGAGCGCGATTTCGCGTGGCTCAAGGAACGCCGACTCGCCATGTGCACGATGGTGGCGAACGAATCGCGGCTGGTCGCGCCCGGCCTGATCGACAACAGCATCAACGAGTGGAACGCGGCGATGGCGGCGAAGCACGACATCCCCTACCGTTCGCTGCTTTTCCCGGGCCGACCGGCATGGGCCTGGAACCGCACTCCGCTGCCGTACGTGATCGCCGCGCCGGGTTCGCTCTCGTATCCGTACCCCGATGCGCAGGCCGACGCGATCCACACCTCGTACGAGCCGAACGCGGCCACCGACCGCTATATCCACGACATGCGCCGCCGCCTCGCCGAGTTCTTCAAGGCCGATCCCAACAGCCTCGGCGCGCACGGCAGCACCGAGGTGCCGGACGCCGGCATCCTCGAACTCGCGACCGTCGCCGGCATGCCCGAGATCGCTGCGCTGTGGCACAGCTACCTCGTCGGCCTCGGCTACGACCTGCCCAGCGTGTCGCGCCTGCACACCGGCGACCCGGCGCGCTACCATTCGTGGGCCGAGGTGCGCGTCCCCCTGCCCGAGGATTTCGTCGGCTGGGATCCCGCCACCTGCGTGGACCTGCGCGGGACTTGGGATGTGCGCGCTGATTCCGGCAACCAGGGGCGCGACGGTAGATGGTTCGCCGACACGGCCAGCGAGGGCTGGACCAAGGCGGCGCACAACGACGTGCTGATCCAGATGCACCGCGAGCGCTACAACTTCGGCAACACCGTGCGCAATCCGTTCTGGATGCGGCGCACCGTCGACGTCCCCGCCGCGCGCTCCAAGGACGCGAAGTACCTGCACATCGCGCGCATCGCCTATCACGGGAACTTCTCGCCGGCCTTCGACGTGTGGCTCAACGGCACCCCGCTCAAGCTCCTGACCAGCGACGTCCGCGGCGACTGGGACCAGTGCTACGACCTCGGCGACGCGCTGCGCGCCGGCGGGAACACGATCGCGATGGACACCCATGGCAGCCCGGTGCCGGGCTACATCTTCCTCAGCGGACGGCCGCACCGCACCTACCCGCACATGGACCAGGCGACCAACCGCCGCTGGTACGATGCGGTCGGCTTCAGCGCCTGGCTGCGCATGCGCACGCTCGAAGACAACCTGCGGGCGCAGCGCGCCGGGGATCCCGACCGCCCACTCAAGCTCATGGCGCTCATCAACCTGCTCGACCTCGCGACGCCCCTGGCCAAGCGCTACGGCGCCTACTTCCACGACACCGGCGGAGCGGCCGCCTTCTGGGCGCCGATGACCGGCGCCCGTCTCTCGAGCACGCATGGCCTGCCATGGAGCTGCGAGCAGGGCAGCCCGCCCAACAACGTCGCTGACATGCAGAAGGCCGTGACCATGTACGTGATGCTCGGCAACGACGCGATGGACCTGGTCTTCGGGGTCGGGCACTACAGCAAAAAGCCCGAAGTTTCGGCGTGGATCGACCGCAACCTCGAGCTCGTGCATTGCATCGGCAAGATGCGCATGCCCACGCCCAAGGTCGCCATCCTGCGCTCGACGCGCAGCACGCGCATGGGCTTTGGTGAGCCGTGGAACTGGGACATCGGCCGCGGCGAGTTGCAGGCCGTGGGCCGCAACTTCACCTACCTCGAGACCGGCGACCTGTGCACCGAGACCGCGGCCCAACACCCCGTCATCTTCGACGATGGCACCATCCTGATGACCGACGAGGACATCGCCGGTCTCGAGAGCTACGTGCGCCAGGGCGGGGTGTTCATCGCCCAGCACGTCACCGGGCGCCACGCGCCGGACCGCGCCGACGCCTGGCCGATCGCCCGGCTCACCGGGGTCACCGCGACCAACCAGGGCAAGGATGTGGGCGGGCCGCTGCGCTTCTCGCAGACCCAGTCGCTGTGGCCGCAGCTGCGCGGCAGGGAGCTCGACGGGCGCGGCATCGCGCTCGACTGGCAGGGTCAGGACATCTCCGGCACGCCGGTCGCCCTGCTCGCCGATGCGGCGGACGTCGAGGTCATCGCCGAATGGACCAAGCCGGCGGCCGGCCAGGGCACCGCCGCGGTGACTGCGCGGCGCATCGGCAAGGGCACCATCATCACCCTAGGCTCGACCTTCTGGCGCGACGCGCGCGACGCGGGTGGCGCCTACCGTTCGGGCGACGGCGCGCAGGAAGTACTCGACGAACTGCTCACCACCCTCGGCGTGCCGCGCGACAGTTGGACCGGCACGCGCGACGTGTGGGCCGAACTCTGGCGCAGCAAGAACGGCGTCTACGACCTCTATCCCGTCGCGCAGATGAACGAGAGCGCCGGCGAGGTCGAAGCCACGGTGTCGCTGCGTCGCGAACGGCGGGTGCCGCACCTCGTCGAGGTCAGCGCCCTTGGCCACCCCAAGGTGGCGGTGACCTGGGCCGATGGCCGCATCACCTTGCCCGAGACCGCGTACGGCAAGATGCAGAGCCGCGTGTACCTCGCGCCGCGCGCCGATCGCGAGCGCGCCGGCCTGGATTGGTTCCGCGCCCAGGCGGCGCACTGGCGGGCCCTGCCTCCGGTGCCGACGACCGCGCGCGCCGAGGTCATCGCGACGCCCGAGGACATCCGTCCGCTGGTCGAGGGTTGGAAGCTGGCGAGCGCGACGACGGCGGATGACGCGGCGATCCCCGCGTGGGTCGCGGCTGAGCAGGACGACCCGACCTGGAAGGTCGTCCGGCTCGGCGCATTCGGCACCCTCGGCCTGCCCGAAAATGCCATCGGCCGCTTTCGCCAGACGGTGGCGCTGCCCAAGGGCTGGCAGGGACGCAGAGTCGATCTGGTCTTCGACGCGCCGTATTGGTTC
>JACDEC010000152.1 GCA_013816645.1 Planctomycetota bacterium | reverse complement strand
GCGCGTCGGCGCGCTCCTTGCGGTAGTAGACCTCCATGCTCAGGCAGCAGTAGGCGGTGCTCAGCAGCCGGCCGGTCTCGTGGCCATGGAAACCCGTGCCGACGAAGTCCCAGCTGCCGTCGAAGCAGTCGCCACGGCGCTGGGCGGTGATCAGCGCCGGGATGACCTGGCCATCCCATTTGCGCCAGCGCTCGTCGGTCGGCTTGCTGGCCTGGAAGATGGCCATGGTGTTGTAGTAGAGCAGGTAGGTGTTGGTCGGGTAGGTCGTGCTGGCCGGGAAGTCGACGGCCATGATCCGGTTGCACAGGGTCTCGAGCATGGTGTCGCCGCGGCGATGGCCGAGGAACACGGCGCACATCGCGCCGACCGCCGCGAGATGGTCCTTGTCGGTGGTGCCGGCCTCGGCGTTCCAGGTGTAGGGGAAGACGCTCTGATCCTTGTAGGGGTCGAGCTTCTTGTGGCCCGGATTGGCGGTCTGCCAGGCACGTTCCAGCCAGGACTTGCTGCCGTCGAGGCCCTTGCCGACCGAGAGACCGGCGGACGACCCGGCCTTCAGCGCCATGACGCACCAGCCGGCCACCGACGAGTCGTTGCGCGCCGCGTTGGCTCCGACGTAGTCCCAGCCGATGGGATAGGCGCCCTTGGGATCCGGCGTCTGCCTCGCGAGGATCACGTCGATCGCCTTCTGGGCCGGCTCGCGCAGCCGCGCATCGTTGCTCATCGCGTAGGCCTCGCACAGCGCCATGGTGGCGATGGCGTGCTCGTAGTTGCGACCGTAGGCGCCATCGGGCTGCTGCTGCTCGACCAGCCAGGTCAGCGCCGTGGCGACGGTCTTCTTGTAGCGGCTGGGCAGCCGATGGTCGTAGCCGTAGCCGAGGTAGCAGAGCAGGGCGTAAGCGGTGCAGGCGGTGTCGCCGTCGCTGCCGGTGTGCGCGGTGCCGGGCTCGCAGCGTCCGCCGTCGTTGCAGACGAGTTGGTAGCCGTCGACGTCCCATTGGCCGTTGGGGCTCTGGTGACGCTTGAACCAGGCGAGCGCGCGCTCGACCGCGTCGACGCGGTCTTTGACGCCCCGAGGGCCGTTATTCGTGAACCTGCCGATCTTCTCCTTGTTGCCGCCGGGGCCATTCCCGTGCTCGCCGACCGCGTTGGCGCCGGGACCGGTCGCCATGCCGAGGTTGATGCCGTCGAGTTCGACGTCGCCGAGCTTGTTGGGGTCGCCGCGAACACTGTCGTCATCGATATTGTTCTCGGATTCGGACACCAGGTCGTCGGGCGTCAGTTCGGTGACCGGCGTATCGATCGGCTTCTCGTCCGACTCGACCGTCACCGGCACCATCGGCTGTTCGTGGGTCGGATCGATCTTGGGCGCATCGGGGTCGATGGGCGGCTCGGCCGGCTGCAGCGGCCTGGTGACGATCGTCACCTCGTCCTGATCGACCGGCATGGGAATCGTCACCACCAAAGTCATCAGGCCCAGGGCGAGCGCATGGATTGTCCCACTGACCGCCCAGGCCTTGGCCGCGGCCATCCGGCCGCGCGGCTCGGGCGCTTCGACGATCTCCTCGACGATGATGGACTGCTTGGGTTCGATCGCATCGACCATGAAAAGCTCCTTTGGGGAGCCCAACGTGGCCTGCGCTGGCGGGTTCGCGGTGAATATTGCGGTGAACCGCCCGCCCTGAGCGGCGTTAGCCGGGGCTCAGGCCAGGCGCAGGAAGACGATGCCCAGCGGCGGCAGGGTCAGCTGCAGGGTCGCCTCGAACACCCCGCGCCGTTCGTTGCGCGCGGTGATGGTCGGCGGGTTGATCAGTCCGCTGCCGCCGAAGCGTTGTTCGTCCGAGTTGAGCATCTGCCGCCACACGCCACCGGTCGGCACCCCGAGCTGGTAATTGTGGCGCGGGACCGGAGTGAAGTTGGCGACCACCAGCAGGTCGCGGCATTCCGGCGCACGGCGCAGGAAGGCCAGGACCGACTCGGCGGCGTTGCCGCAGTCGACCCATTGGAAGCCGTCGCGGTGGTCGTCGCGGCGATGCAGCGCGCCTTCGCCGGCGTAGAGGCGCAGGGCCTCGCCGAGGAAGGTGCTCAGTCCGGCGCGCAGCGGCTCCTCGGCTTCGTGCCAGTCGACACCGCGCTCCCAACCCCATTCGCGACCCTGGCCGAACTCGGCGCCCTGGAAGAGCAGCGGACGGCCGGGCACCGCGACCTGGTAGCCGTAGAGCAGCCGCAGCTGCGCCATGCGCTGCCACCAATCACCGCTCATCTTGTCGACCAGGCTCTTCTTGCCATGGACGACCTCGTCATGCGAGAGCGGCAGCACCCAACGGTCGTCGTAGGCGTACCACTGATGGAAGGTGATCCAGTTCTGGCAGCCCGGGCGCATCACCGGGTCTTCGGCGAAGTAGCGCAGCGAGTCGTGCATCCACCCCATGTTCCACTTGAGGTCGAAGCCCAGACCCTGGAGGTAGGTCGGCGCGGTGACCCCCTGCCAGGCCGTCGATTCCTCGGCGATCATCAGCACGCCGCGGTGCAGGTCGTGCACGGTCTGGGTCAGTTCCTGCAGGAAGCTGACGGCTTCGAGGTTGGCGTTGCCGCCCTGCTCGTTGGCGACCCACTGACCGGGCTCGCGGTCGTAGTTGCGGTAGAGCATGCTCGACACCGCGTCGACGCGCAGCGCGTCGACGTGGTAGCCGCGCACCCAGTGCAGCGCCGCGCCGATCAGGAAGTTGCGGACCTCGGGACGCCGGAAGTTGAAGACGTGGGTGCCCCAGGTCTTGTGCTCGCCCTCGCGCGGGTCGCCGTACTCGTAGCACGGCGATCCGTCGAAGCGGGCGAGCGCGAAGTCGTCCTTGGGGAAATGCGCGGGCACGTAGTCGACGATCACGCCCAGGCCGGCCTGGTGGAACTGGTCGATCATCCAGCGCAGGTCGTCGGGTCCGCCATGGCGCGGGTTCGGCGCGAACTGGCCGGTGACCTGATAGCCCCACGAACCTTCATACGGATGATGCGCGAGCGGGAGCAGTTCGATGTGGGTGAAGCCGAGCCGCTTGCAGTGCGCGATCAGTTGCGGCGCGAGTTCGCGGTAGCTCGGCCACGAGCCCGGATCGACCGCCTCGCGGTTGCGCTTCCAGCTGCCGAGGTGGCATTCGTAGATCGCCATCGGGGCGCTGAAATGGTCGGCCTTGGCGCGTCGTTCCAGCCAGGCCGCGTCGTTCCACGCGTAGTCATCGTCGGCGTGGACGATGCTCGCGGTCGCCGGCGGGATCTCGGCGCGGCGCGCGTAGGGATCCGCCTTCACCCGCAGCTCGCCCGAACGGTGGGCGATCTCGTACTTGTAGAGCGCCCCGGAGCGGACCCCCGGGATGAACAGCTCCCACACCCCGTGCGGCGGCCGCGGGCGCATGGGATGCCAGCGGCCGTCGAAGCCGTTCCAGTCGCCGATCACCGAGACCCGCTCGGCTTCCGGCGCCCACACCGCGAAACGCGTGCCGGCGACGCCGTCCACGCTCAGCGGCATCGAGCCGAGCACGTCGCCGATGTGGTGGTGGTGGCCGGAACGGAAGAGGTCGAGGTCGAAATCGGCGAGCTGCGGCCAGAACGAATAGGGATCGCGCACGCGTTCGCTGGTTCCGTCGCGACGGCGCACGTCGAGCTCGTAGGCAAACGGTTCGCCCGTGCCGACCTTGCCCTCGAACAGGCCCTCGCCGCGCGGCGTCAGCGCGATCGGCTTGCCACCGCCGCGCGCCACCACGGCGACCGCGGCCGCGTCGCGCACCCAAGCCCGCACCCACTGGCCGTCCTCGGCGCGATGCATGCCCAGGACGCTGAACGGGTCGTGCACGCGGGCGTGCTGAAGGGCATCAACGGTCGCGTCTGGGAGCGTCATCGACTGCCGTCTTAGCGGCCGGTCGTGCCGCCTCCAAGCGCTTGTCCCTGGCGATGGTACGGCGACTCGGCTGCGATCGGATGAGACCCGGAGCCTCGATGCAGGAAACCAGCGGCCACCCGCCGGGGCGGAGGCGTCAGTTGTCGGTGCCGAGCTCGAGGATCTCCTGGAGCACGTCGAGGTTCTCGAGCAGCGCGGCGCAGCCGCGGGCGACGCAGGTCATCGGGTCGACCGCCAGGCGCACGGGCAGGCCGGTCTCCTGGGCGAGCAGCTGGGCGAGCCCGCGCAGCTGGCTGGTGCCGCCGGCCATGCAGATGCCGCGCTCCATCAGGTCGCTGGCCAGTTCGGGCTGGGTGCGCTCGAGCACCATCTTCACCGAATTGACGATCGAGGTCACGGGCTGGCGAAGCGCCTCCATGATCTCGCTGGAGGTCACTTCGATGCCGCGCGGCATGCCGGTGCGGATATCGCGGCCCTTGATGCTCATCCGCGCCTCTTCGGGCGGGGAGATGGCGCAACCCAGGGTCAGCTTCACCTGCTCGGCGGTGTTCTCGCCGATGACCACGTTGTACTCGTTCTTGAGGTACTTGATGATGCACTGGTCGAGTTCGTCGCCGCCGACGCGCACCGACTCGGACGCGACCATGCCGGCCAGGGAGATCACCGCGACCTCGGTGGTGCCGCCGCCGATGTCGACGATCATCGATCCCACCGGTTCGGCGACCGGCAGGCCGGCGCCGATCGCCGCGGCCATCGGCTCGGGGATGAGGAACACCCGCGACGCGCCGGCGTTCATCGCGCTGTTGGTGACCGCGCGCTTCTCGACCTCGTTGATGCCCGAGGGCACGGCGATGACCACCCGTGGACGGAACGGGCCGCGCCGGCCGTGGGCCTTGCGGATGAAGTAGCGCAGCATCGCCTCGGTGATCTCGAAGTCGGCGATGACGCCGTCCTTCATCGGACGGATGACCTGGATGTTGCCCGGGTTCTTGCCGAGCATGATCTTGGCCATGTCGCCCACGGCGTTGCCGTTCATCAGCACCTCTTTGGTGCCCTTGCGCACGGCGACGACGCTCGGCTCGCTGATCACCACGCCCTTGCCCTGGACCGCGACGAGCGTGTTCGCGGTACCCAGGTCGATGCCCAGGTCGGACGTGAACATCGTCATCAGCTTGTCGAAAAGGCCCATAAGAACTGCCCAGATGTAGAGCAGCGCACCCAGGGCGCAATGGCGCTTGGGAACCGGACGTAGGGCTTGTTCATCAGGTCGGCTTGCGATCCGAGAAATCGTGGGGTATCCAACCCTGAAGGATTCGTTCACCCCCGGCACGGACGCCGCAGACCGAAGGTGCCGCATGGCCAGGTCGAAATGCGCTGCGATCCGCGTCACCCGCCGTGCCGGCGTCACCGCGGTGCGACTCTCGCGAGCCGAGCGCTACAACGCGCTCGACAACGCCTCCCTCCAAGGGCTCGCCGACGTCCTCGAACAGCCGACGGCCGGTCCGCTCGTGCTCTCCGGCGAGGGCGACATCTTCTCGGTCGGGCCGGATATCGACGAACTCTCGCGCCTCGACGGGGCCGGTGCGCGCACCTACAGCCTACTCGCCCACCGGGTCTGCGACCTGCTCGAGCGCTGGCCGGGCGTGACCATCGCCCACATCGCCGGGTACTGCCTCGGCAGCGGGCTGGAACTCGCCCTCGCCTGCGACGTGGTCGCCGGGCAGAGCGGCCTGCGCATCGGCATGCCCGGGCTGGCTTGGGCCATGGTGCCGTGCATGGGCGGGCTGGCGCGGCTCGGGGCGCGGGTTGCTGCCGGCACGACCTCACGGCTGTTCCTCAATGGCGATGTCCTCGAAGCGCCCGAAGCCGAACGGCTGAGGCTGATCGATCGCCAGGTCGGTTCGAGCGCCGAAGTGGACGATCTCGCGCGCGACATGGCGGAGTGGTCGCCCTCGGCGGTGACCGCCATCCGTTCGCTGCGTCTCGCCCGGCGACTGCGCATCGACGTCGAGACCGAAGCCGCGCTGTTCGCCCAACCCTTCGCGACCGGAGAGTGCCAGAAGCGGCTCAAGGAACTGTTGGCCGGATAGCTCGCTGCGCACCTGTCGCTGCGCTCCTGGGTGCGCTTGCTCACTATCCTTGCGGGGGGATGGGCTCCCCCCGCTAACGCGCCTCCGGCGCTGCCCCCCAGCCCACCATTGCTGAGGAAGCGCACCTGTCGCTGCGCTCCTGGGTGCGCCACTTCGCCGACGGCGGTTCGAGCGGCTGCGCGATCTGCCCTGAAACGACTCGACCCGGGCCATGGGCCCGGGTCGGTGCGCAACGTCATCTGACCGGGACGATCAGGCCATCGCGGCTTTGGCCTTGTTGACGATGTCGGCGAAGGCGGCGGGCTGGTGGATCGACAGCTCGCTGAGCATGCGGCGATCCATGCGGATGTCGGCCTTGACCAGGCCGGCGATGAGACGGCTGTAGCTCATGCCCAGCGCGCGTGCGGCGATGTTGATGCGCGCGATCCAGAGCTGGCGGAAGTCGCGCTTCTTGCGCTTGCGGCCGACGAACGCCTGCTGTTCGGCGCGCTTGATCGCCTCGACGGCGACGCGGTACATGGAATGGCGACCGCCGCGCATGCCTTTGGCGCGCTTCATGATGCGCTTACAGCTGCGATGGCGGGCGGCACCGTTGGTGGCACGCATGGGGAACTCCTTCTAACTTGCCCGGCAGCCGATGGCTGGCGGAGAGGCCGCGAGGCCTACTTGGTGGGGCGACGGAAGTCGCCGGGTGGCGCGTGAGCGCCGGAAATTCAGGCCTGGGGGCGGTCGGCCTTGGCGATGTACTTGGGGCCGTCCTTGCGCTTGGGCTGGCCTTCGATCAGAGCGAGGCGTGCACGGCGGACGTAGCCGGTCGTGGTGGTCGTGGTCTTCTTGACCAGGTTGCGCATGCGCTTGGGGCTGCGGCCGGCGAGCAGATGGCGAACGCCGCACTGGGTGCGCAGGATCTTGCCCGTGGTGGTGAGGCGGATGCGGGTGCGCGAGGCCTTGTGCGACTTCATCTTGGGCATGGGACGTCCTGCTCGGAATTGGGGAGGGCGGAATATAGACCCATCTTGCAGAAGGCAAGGGTTCGGACGGGGGTCGGGGGTTAGGGGCCGGGGGTCGGCGACGC
>JACDEC010000678.1 GCA_013816645.1 Planctomycetota bacterium | reverse complement strand
CGCTCATGCAGGTCGTCGCCGAGCCGTCGGCAGGCGCGCACCAGGTCGGCATCCGGGGTCAGCGAACGCGGCGACGGGAACAGTTCGCGGACCAGCGCGCCGGGCAGGCCGATCGGGTCGAAGTGGACGAAGAGGTGGTCGAGGTCGGTGGTGTTGTGGCAGGTGAAGCGGACCCAGGCCGGCACGAAATGGATGAGCCCGCCACGGAGTGGGTAACGCCCGGCATCGGTCAGCAGGCTGGCGCCATCTCGGGAATTGACATAGAAGCGCCAGTAGCTCGAGCAGACGTCGCGGGTGTCCCAATTTGTCCCGACCACGAAGCGGTCTGCCCAGAGCACCCGCAAGTGCAGCAGATCTTCGCCGGCGAGCACCGCGGGCAGGCTGTCCATGCCTGGAAGGTACGCCCCGGGACATCCGGGAAAAGATACAATCAACCCAGGAAGCGCCATGGTCCGGCCAGCCGCGCATGCCTAGGATGCGGACAAGGAGCCGCCATGCCCGCCGCCTCGACCGCTTCCTCCGCCACCGCCCCCATCACCGTCGTCGATCTCGAGATCCATGCCGCGACGTTCGACGCCGATCGCGCCGCCGCGATTTACCGCGAGCACGGCTGCCTGGTGGTGCGCGGACTGGCGAGCGCGCAGGTCGACGCGCTCAACCGCGACATCGCCACGGCGGCGCAGCAGGCGATCGCCTTGCTGCCGCGGGCGACCAAGATCGTCGAAGGCTGGGCGACTCCCGACGGTTCGCTGTTCCTGCCGGCGCCGGCGGGATTCGCGCGCGACCAGCAGATCATGCTGCTGCCGATCAATTACCGGAACAGCGCGGCTTTCCTGCAGACCGCTTTGGTGCCCGAGGCCCTCGACCTCGCCGAGCGCGTGGTCGGTCCCGATGTCGAGTTGTTCATGGAGGGGCAGGTCGTCTACAAGGAGCCGGTCGGCGGGCATCCCAAGCACCTGCACCAGGACGCCGCCTACTTCGAGCATCGCCTCGACGGCCCGATGGCGACCCTGATCTACTGCGTCGACACCGACCTGGTCAACGGCGCGCTGCACGTGGTGCCAGGCTCGCATCGCCAGGGCCTGCTGGCGCACGTCACCACCTTCAGCCATCTCGGTCTCGACGAGCAGGCATGGCCGTGGGAATGTGCGCTGCCGATCGTCGGCAAGGCCGGCGACGCGATCTTCTTCCACGTCCAGACCATCCATGGCTCCAAGGAAAACCACGGCGCGGCGCCGCGCCCGGTGGTGATCAACCGCTACCGCAACGCCAACGACTACGTGGTGGTCAGCGCGACCACCGCCGAGAACCGCTCGCAGGCCGAGAGCGACGCCGCGCGCAAGGCCATGGCCCAGCGCCGGGTCCAGCAGCGCGGCCTCCTGGTGCGTGGCAGCCGCCGCTGGAGCGACGACGGCTGATGCCTGAAGCGGGCTGAAGTCAGAAGCGGATGAAGCTGCCCACGCCGACCAGCAGGCTGGTCGCGACGTCCTCGCGCTCCTCGCGGGCGACATCGAAGCGCAGGCCGACCTCGTCGGTCGGGCTCCACACCACGCCAGCGGCGATGGTCAGCACGTCGTAGGGGGGCGCCGGCGGTTCGGCGTCACGGCCGAAGGCGGCGGCGAGGTACGGCGACCAGCGCGGCAATTCCAGGGAAAGGCGCAGTTCGTACGCCGACAGGTCGTCGTCGAGCCCGGTGACCAGGTCGTAGCGGGCCTCGACCGACAGCGACTTCCACGGGCGGACCCGCAGGCCCGGGCGCCAGATCGCCAGGTCGCTGTCGGAGTAGTCGCGCCAACGCACCCCGGCGAGCGCCTCGACTCCGGAGGTCACGGTGATCGCCGCGTCGACGTCGGCTTCGCGTTCGGGGAGGAAATCGGCTTCGCGCGTAGCGCCACCGCGCAGGTAGAGCGACAGCCCTGGGATGCTGTCGAGGTACAGTTCGAGCGTGGCGCGTTCGTCGTCGGCGGCATCCGCGCGCGCTTGACGCTCGATCCCGACGGCCATGGCCAGGCCATCGTCGAGCCGGCGGCCGAGCGCGACCGCGACACTGCTGTTGTTGGGTCGTCCATCGTCGAAACGTTCGCGCCACACCACCAGGTCGGACCGCCATGCCAGCGGCTTGGTCTGGGCGAGCCGATCGCGCGCCTCGGTGGAATCAGCATCGGACGCCAAGGCGCGTCGCCAGCGTGCCCGCGCCAGCGCCGGAC
>JACDEC010000677.1 GCA_013816645.1 Planctomycetota bacterium | reverse complement strand
AGATGGGGCTGCTCGGCGAGATCCGGTAGCGTCCGCGGTGGTGGTGGAAATTCGCTGAGCATCTGAGGTGGCCATCGGGCCGGCCGGCTAGGGTGGAGTCGCGACGCTTCACCCGGACGGAGGACCGATGACCGAGGACAGACTGCCACTGGCCGAGCTCTTGCAGAAGGCCGGCGACGGCGACTTCCTGCGTTCCGTGGCCGAGGCGGTGCTGCAGCTGCTGATGGAGGCCGACGTGGAAGGGCTGATCGGTGCCGCCCGGCACGAGCGGTCGGCCGAGCGGCTCAACTACCGCAACGGGCACCGGGAGCGCACCCTCGACACGCGGCTGGGCACCTTGCAGCTTCGCGTCCCCAAGCTCCGGCAAGGCTCGTACTTCCCGCCGTTCCTCGAGCCGAGGAAGGTGAGCGAGAAGGCGCTGGTGGCGGTGATCCAGGAGGCCTGGATCGGCGGCGTGTCGACCCGCCGGGTGGACGAGCTGGTGCAGGCGATGGGCCTCGCCGGCATCTCCAAGAGCACGGTCTCGAAGCTGTGCAAGGAGATCGATGAGCGCGTCACCGCCTTCCTGGAGCGGCCCCTGGAAGGCGAGTGGCCCTACCTCTGGCTGGACGCGACCTACCTGAAGGTCAGGGAGGGCGGCCGGATCGTCGCGGTGGCGGCGATAATCGCCGTGGCGGTGGACACCGAGGGCCGGCGCGAGATCGTCGGCCTGGGGCTCGGGCCGTCCGAGGCCGAGCCGTTCTGGTCGGCCTTCCTCAAGGGCCTGCTCCGGCGCGGCCTCGCCGGGGTCAGGCTGGTGATCTCCGACGCGCACGACGGCCTCAAGGCGGCGATCGCGAAGGTGCTCGGCGCCACCTGGCAGCGTTGCCGAGTCCATTGGATGCGCAACGCGCTCGCCCACGTGCCCAAGGGCCAGCACAGCATGGTCGCCGCCGCCTTGCGCCAAGCCTTCCTGCAAGCGGACCAGGAGGCGGCCCGTCAGGTCTGGCGGCAGGTCGCCGACCAGCTCCGTCCCCGCTGGCCCAGGCTCGCGGCGATGATGGACGCGAGCGAGCATGACGTGCTCGCTTACATGACCTTTCCCGGCCAGCACCGCGCCAAGCTGCACAGCACCAATCCCTTGGAACGTCTCAACAAGGAGGTCAAACGCCGCGCCGACGTGGTGGGCATCTTCCCGGGCGAGCCCTCGATCACCAGGCTGATCGGGGCGGTGCTGCTGGAGCAGAACGACGAATGGCAGACCTGCCACCGCTACATGCAGCTCGAGGGGATGGCCGAGCTCGCCTCGCCGTCGGCCGACCTCGAGCTGGCTCAAATCCCACCCAAGGCCGCCTGAGCGATGGCCACCTCAGAGCCCGTCCGAGAATGTTCTGTTTGGCATCAAGCTCTTGCGAGCCGTCGCACAAGAAGCTGGATCGAGGCGAGATAGACCATCGTGACCGCGGATGTGATGGTCGCCTCGAAGTCCTTGGCCAGCCGGCGGTTGCGCCCGAACCAAGCGAAGGTCCGCTCGACGACCCAGCGGCGCGGCAGAAGGGCAAAGCCGCGCGTGCCGGGGTCGCGCGTGACGATCTGGAGCCGCACGCGCTCCCCTGCCGCCGCGCAGGCGGCGGTCTCGCCCCGGTAGCCGCCGTCGGCGAAGATCAGCCGCAACCAGGGAAAGCGTCGGCGCAGCCGACGGCAGACCAGCGCCAGCCCGTCGCGGTCCTGGATGTCGGCGGTGTGGATGACGAGCACCAGCAGCAGGCCGAGCGTGTCGACCAGGATGTGCCGCTTGCGCCCGTTCACCTTCTTGCCGGCGTCGTAGCCCTTGGGACCACCGGCCTCCGTGGTTCTGACGCTCTGGCTGTCGATGATGCCGGCGGTGGGCGAGGCCGCGCGCCCGGCTTGCTCGCGTGCGGCCATGACCAGCAAAGCGTGCAGCGTCGACCAGGTGCTGTCCTCCCAAAGACGTCGGAAGTAGCCGAACACCGTGCTCTTGGGCGGGAACTCCTTGGGCAGCAAACGCCAGGGGCAGCCGCTACGCAGCAGATAGAGGATGGCGTTCACGACCTCGCGCAGGTCCACCCTCCGCGGCCGGCCGGTACGCTTTGGGGCCGGCAGGTGCGGGGCGATCAGCACGTGCTCGGCGTCGGTCAGGTCGGTGGCGTAGCGCGCGGCCGGCCGGGCATACTGCCGCCGGGCGGAGGCGGTCCAAGGCATCGCTGTCC
>JACDEC010000151.1 GCA_013816645.1 Planctomycetota bacterium | reverse complement strand
ATCTACAGCTTCGTCGTGAACCATCTCCCGCAGGTGCCGGCCTTCGACTACCCGTTGGTCGTTGCCGTGATCGAACTCGAAGAAGGCACCCGGCTCGTGTCGAACGTGATCGGCATCGAGGCTCACGACGTCGAGATCGGAATGCCCGTCGTCGCCGAGTTTGTGGCCTTCGACGACGAGTTGACGCTCCCGCAGTTCCGACCGGGGCTGAACTAGTGGACTTCGACTTCTCCGACGAGCAGGTCGCGGTGCGCGACCTCGCCGCGCTGATCGTCACCAGGCACGCGCCCGGCGGATTGCTGCGCCTGGCCCACCGTCCAGGCTACATCACCGATTACGGGCACGCGCTGTCTGGACTCACCGCCGCCTTCGACCTGCTCGGCGACCCCGCGCTGATCGACGCCGCGCAGCGCATCGCCGACGAGGCCATCGACCGCCTGCGCGCCGACGACGGCGGCTTCTTCACCACCCCGGCCGGACGGGCCGATCTGCCGCGGCGCAGCCGCGAGCAGGTCGACAACGCCTATCCCGCCGGCCAGAACGCGCTCGCCGTGGGATTGATCCGGCTCTGGAACCTCACCGGCCTCGGCCGCTGGCGGGCGATCGCCGAGGGCATCTTCGCCAGCGCCGCCGGCGTCGCCGGGCAGGCGCCGACTGCGGTGCCCACCCTGCTCTCCGCCTACGGCGCCAGCCGCGCCGGCCACCTCACCGCGGTGGTCGCCGGTCGCGACGACGATCAGCGCACCCGGGAACTGCTCGCGGCCTGCCGGCGCTCATGGCTGCCCAACCTCGCCGTGGTGCCGGTCGAACGCTGCCGCGACCGCGCCTGGAACTGCCTGGAAGGCCGCACCGCGATCAGCGAGCCGCAGGCCCTGATCTGCGTCGGCCTGGTGTGCCTGGCGCCCGCGCGCACCGCCGACGAGGTCGCGCAGCGCCTGGCCGAAGCCGAGCGCGCGGCGCCGTCGGTGCCCGCTTCCTAGCCGTGGCTTCCGGTTGGTGGAACGCCCTTGGGCAGGCTGCGGTTCTTGTCGACGATCGCCCAGAGGATGGCGAGGAACGCCGCGAGACGCAGCAGGTAGATGTAGGTGCGACTCTCGTCGTCCTCGAGGAACGCCAGGCCGGTGCGGCTGACCGCGAAGATCAGGAAGGCGATCGCGAAGGCCAGGAACAGCCGGTCCTTGCTGCGCCGCCAGAAGCGCAGGAAGAACAGCGTGATCGCGACCGAGCACATCGCCGAGGCCCCCTGCAGGAAGCTCCCGCAGGACTCGCTCAGCAGGTTCAAGGTCTCGACCAGCCCGCTCATTCGACCTCCCAGATCAGGCCGTAGAGCAGCACCGCGACGCTGAGCAGGCCGAGGAGGTTCCGGATGAAGGCCAGGTTGATGGTGTCCGGCAGCACGATGAGGTCGATGAACAGCACCGCGTTGTTGAGCGTGAAGCCCACGAAGCACAGCCCGCTCCACAGCAGGAGCCGCGCACCCGAGCGGCGCCAGCCGCGCAGCAGCAGCAGCGCGCAGGCCAGACTGGTGAGCGCGCAGAGGATGTAGACGATCGCAGCGAGGGTCATTTCTGCTCCGGTGGCCGGCGCAGGCGGAAGGCGTCGGCGAAACTGCCGATGCTGTCGTTGGGCTTGGAGAAGATCATGGTGATGATGCTGGTGCGGCGTTCAACGTAGGCGGCGGCGAGCTCGGTCACCACCGCGTCATCGGCGCCGGCGAGGTAGCGGAAGTGCAGGAGTTGCCCGTCCTCGCGGAAGGTCGCCAGGCCGCGCGCGCGCAGGTCGAGCAGACGGCCTTCGGCGGCGTAGCGGCTGGTGCTGATCTCGCGGCTGAGCGCGTCGGCGGTCCATTCGCGCTGGGCGTCGCGTTTGAGCAGCAGCAGGACCTCGAGCTGCTCGACCGAGTTGATGCTGCGGGAGACGAACTGCTTGAGCTGGTCGGAAAGGTCCGGAGACGGCATCTGGGCGCTGTGTCGCCGCGGTTGGGCGGATCCGCAAGCCAATAGGTCCTTTCCATCTACGCGGGGACCGCCCGGGTCGAGCACCGCGCCTGGCGCCTGTCTTGCATCGCCGGCAACCCGATCGATCCTGCGCCCATGCTCCGCATCGGCGAACAGGTGCGTACCCAGCGCTGGCACAGCGAGCGGCGCAAGCACGTGCATTGCCTGCAGGAGAACACGGATCCTCCGACCGGCGCCTGAGCGTCGTCAGAACCGCGGCCGGCTGTCGGCCCGACAGGCATCCCCGCGATGCCGGAGGCACCCTTGCACCCCCAATCCCTGCCCGCCGGCGGCCCGGCCTGGTTCCAGCTGTTCCTGGGCCAGGCCCCGCGCTGGTACAAATTCACCATCCTGGCGTTCCTCGTCGGCAATGCCGTCCTGCTCGCCGCGCTCGCGAGGCTGCCGGGCGAGCGGGCGAACTTGGCGAGCATCGCCTGGTCGGGCGAGCGGCCGCCGCCCGGCGCCGAGGTCATGCTGGTCATCGACGGTCGCCCCATGGTCGTCGATGTCGCCGAGGACCGCCTGGTCGCGAACGGATCGCGCGACGGGACCGCGCTG
Organism: Planctomycetota bacterium; assembly: GCA_013816645.1. Classification (GTDB taxonomy): domain Bacteria; phylum Planctomycetota; class UBA11346; order UBA11346; family UBA11346; genus JACDEC01. Next base: position 4,546 of record JACDEC010000151.1, on the reverse strand, counting down.
ACCATCGTCCTGCCCGCGGGCCTGCCGACGGTGTCGGCCATCGCCGATGCCGACGCCGCCAACACCCACGCGGTTCGCCTGCTCGCGGTGCACGACGATGTGACGATCAGCGGCGGCATCCGCACCGCGCGCTTCATCGTCGGCTGGATCCTGCTCGCCGAATTCATCTTCACCTTGGCGATGGCGCTCTCGTGCTACCCCTTGCTCCCGGGCGGCCTGCTCGCGCTCCAAGCGCTGCTGCTCGGACTGTGCTCGGTCGACCACCTCTACCAGGAGGCCCACCACAACTTCCCGGTCATCCTCTTGCTGGTCTTCGTGGTCGCGGGCGTGAACTTCCTCAAGGAATGGCTGTCAGTGGTGTTCACCGCGCTGCTGTTCTCGACGCGCTCGAAGATCGTGCTCTCGCTGCTGTTCTGCATCGCCGGCGCGCTGCTCTCGGCGTTCCTCGACGCGCTGACCGTGACCGCGGTGATCATCGCCGTGGCCAAGGGCTTCTGGGACGTCTACCACGCCTACCGCTCGCGCACCGGCGATCACGACGATGCCGAACTCGAGCAGTTCCGCGCCTTCCTGCGTTCGCTGGTGATGCACGCGGTGATCGGCACCGCGCTGGGTGGGGTCACCACGCTGGTCGGCGAGCCGCAGAACCTGCTCATCGCGCACCTCGTCGCCGAGAACGTCCCCGACGGGCACGAGCGCTGGTCCTTCCTGGGCTTCTTCCTGCGCATGGCGATGGTCACCCTACCGACCCTGGTCGCGGGCCTGCTGACCGTGGTGGTGTGCGAACGCTTCAAACTGATGGGCTACGGACAGCCGATGCCCGAGCGGGTGCGCACGGCGCTCGCCGAGCATGCGGCGACCGTCGCGGCGCAACGCACGCCGCTCGACCGTGCCCGGCTGCGCGTCCAGGGCGCCCTCGCCCTGCTCCTGGTGGTCGGCCTGGCGTTCCACCTCGCCGAGGTCGGCATCCTCGGCTTGTTTCTGATCGTCCTCGCCACCGCCTTCACCGGCGTCAACGACGAGCACCGCATCGGGCATGCGTTCACCGAGAGCCTGCCGTTCACCACGCTGCTCATGGTCTTCTTCGCCATCGTCGCGATGATCGCCGAGCAGGACCTGTTCCGCCCGATCATCACCCTGGCCCTGGCCCAGGAGGCGCACGGCCAACTCGTGGCCTTCTATTGGGCCAACGCGGTGCTCAGCGCAGTCTCGGACAACGTTTTCGTCGCCACTGTGTTCATCAACGAGGCCACCGCGGCGCTGCACGCCGGGACGATCGACGCGCCGCAGTACGAGAAGCTGGCGGTGGCGATCAACTGCGGCACCAACCTGCCGTCGGTGGCCACCCCCAATGGCCAGGCCGCGCTGCTCTTCCTGCTCACCAGCGCGATCGCCGCGCCGATCCGCCTGGGCTATGTCACCATGCTGAAGATGGCCCTGCCCTACACCATCGTGCTGACCGCGGTGAGCTTCACCGCGATGTACCTCTGGTTGTAACGGGGGACGGGGGCCTGGGTTCGGGGGTCGGTCCGCAGGAGGAATGAGACGCGGTACCGCCCATTGATCCTTCGGTCGCACGAAAGACGAGAGGTGCTGGACGGGCACAGGACTTTGGCTGAAACGACGTGAGCACAGCAACCGTCCGGCCCACCGACCCCAGCCCCCCGACCCCCGTCCTCCATCACACACCGCGTTAACGGCGTTTTTACACCATCGGGTCCCTATTTAACACCATCCCTACCACGGGGGATCTACGGTGCGGGCATAGGCCGCCCGATCCGGGTGGCGCCACCGTTCCCCGAGCACCCGGAGGTCCCATGTCCCGCCGCCTGATCGCCTTCCTTACCGTCACCGCCGTGGTCGCCCTGATGGTCGCCATTCCCGGCCTGGCCTCCGGTGCCGAAGCCGCCGCCGGCGACGGCGCCCCCAAGGGCGCGAGTCTCTCGCTGTGGGGCATGGTGATGAAGGCCGGCGCTCCCGAGTTCCTGCTCATCGCCTACTCGTTCGTGGCCTTCTCGGTCGGCCTCCAGGGCTTCATGACCATCCGCCGCGAAGCCATCATCCCCACCGGCCTGACCGAGGATCTGCACAACATCCTCTCCAAGGACGGCCCCACCGAGGAAGCGGTCGAGAACGCCCGCGCCATGGTCGACAACGATCCCAGCATGACCGGCAAGGTGCTGTCCTCCGCGCTCGCGGTGCACGACCTCGGCCACGAAGCCATGCTCGATGCCGCCGAGGACACCACGATCACCGAGTCCGGCCGCTGGCTGACCAAGCCGGGCTGGTGCTCGCTGTTCGCCAACCAGGCCACCCTGCTCGGCCTGTTCGGCACGGTGTGGGGCATCATCGAGGCCTTTATGGACATGGCCGCGCACCCCGGCGGCGTCGACATCGTCATGCTGTCGTCGACCATCGGCGTGTCGCTGATCACCACCGCCAACGGCATGGTCATCGCCGTGCCGATGCTGGCCTTCGCCTTCTCGCAGCGCGTCAAGCTGCAGGGTCTGTTCCGCGAGTCGAACGACTCGGTGAAGGAGGTCCTCAACTACTTCCGCGCCCCGACCAAGGGCTGAACCGCCTCGGACGAGTAGCCTGAGACCAACCACCGTTCCCGGAGCCGACCATGGCGCACAAGCCGAAGAAGCACAAGGAGATCAAGGACGACGACGTCGACTTGAATCCGCTGATCGACGTGATCACCATGCTGATCATCTTCTTCATCCTCGGCGGCAAGATGAGCTCCGACATCCGCACCGAGCAGATCACCGTGCCGCCCACGCGCACGGCGACCAAGCTCGACGCGGACAAGGGCTGGGAACGGATCGTGGTCAACGTCTTCGGCACCACCCAGAACCGCGCCGGGGAATCCAAGCCGGTGCAGAAGATCCGCATCGGCACCAAGGAATTCACCGCCGAGGGCGTCGACAACTACAGCGCCTACATCGGCATGCGCGAGCTGCTCGACCGCGCCTACGAGCGCGCCGAGAAGAAGCCGGACACCAAGGGCACCGGGCTGATGCTGCCCATGGTGGTGCTTGAGATCCGTGCCGACGCCGACACCCAGTACCGGGTGGTCCAGGAGATCCAGCAGATCGTCGCCGACTCGGTCGATCCGCGCAACAACATGCTGCCCAAGCAGCAGACCACCGCCGACGCCAAGCCGTTCGTGAACATCAACTTCACGACCCGTCTGCCCGGCGACGGCAAGTAGTCCCAGTCCTCTGAAGCGAACTGCCGCGGCGACGCGGCCCAGGAGCCTGACATGTCAGCCGAACTGAGCGACGAAACCGTCAACATGATCCCGCTGATCGACTGCATGTTCTTCCTGATCCTGTTCTTCATGATGGTGACCAAGTTCACCCCCGAGGAGAAGGCGATCGCCAGCCTGCTGCCGACCGACAAGGGCCAGACCAGCGCCGCGTCGTCGGCGCCGACCCCGACCGTGCAGGTGAACATCGCGATCTACCCGGCGGGCATGGACAAGGGCTTCCAGCCCAGCGAGTACGCCACGCAGCTCGACGAGATGGTCAAGAAGGGCTCGTTCGCCAAGACCGTCTACCTGCGCGTCGGTGGCCACGCGCCGATCGAAGTCCAAGGCGCACCGCTCGCGACCAAGGAGATCGTGACCCCGGCGATGAAGGAGCAGATCGGCGCGGTCCACAGCTACATCGACGAGCGCCTGACCGAGCTCGAAGCCAGCGGCCAGCCGCGCAAGGACCAGCCGCCGGTGATCGTGCACTGCTATTCCGGCCTGCCCTGGAAGTTCAGCCTGGTCGCCTACGACGCGGTGCGCGCCTTCGAATCGAAGAAGGCCGGCGGCAAGCTCAACAAGGTCCACGCCGACCTGCTCGACGCCCGCGAAGTCACCTTCGCCCCGCCGCGCATCCGCAACTACAGCGCGAACGAGATGGGCAACGAGCTCTACGAGATCGTTCACCTGCGCTGACGCCTCACCGCAGCCGCGCAGCGGCGAGGAAGGCGTCACTTTGAGCGGCAGGCCCGCCGCGTCACCGCAGCCGCCCCGGCGAGGAACGCGGCGCTTTGAGCGGCAGGCGCATCACCGCAGCCGCTCCGGCGAGGAATGCGCCGGGAGCGACGGCGACGCCGCACGGCAGGGTATTTGCGGGTTTGTCTTTTTTCAAAGTTCAATGACGCCCTAACGTCCCCCCGAACCCTCCCCACTCCTCCGCGTTCCCCACGCAGGAGCTCTCCCATGGCACGCGCGAAGCAGCGGATTCCCGAAGAACCCAAGCGCAACGACAACCTCAAGCTGCTGATGCTCTGCGTCGCCGGCCTGGTCGTCGGCTTGGGTTTCGCGATGTTGTCCTGGAAGCTCTACGCGGCGAGCGTGGCCATGCAGTCGCCGCCGCTGCCGCCCTTCGCGACCGAGGAACTGCCCGCGATCCCGGTCCCCGATCTCGCCGCCGCGCCCGCGCTGCCCGACCAGGCTGCGCTCGCGCAGGCGGCCAGCGAACATGCCGAGGCCGTCGCCGCAGCAATGCCGCCGCTGTGGGCCGATGCCGACGAAGCCGTCACCCTGGCC
>JACDEC010000150.1 GCA_013816645.1 Planctomycetota bacterium | reverse complement strand
TCGAAGGCGAGGAACTCAGCGCGATCGCCGAGAACGGCGTCTACATCCTCGCCGGTACGGTGATCGAGGTGGTCGGCATGCGTTACGGTGAGGCGCTGGTGCGCGCGCGCGCCGCGGCGGGTGCCGTATGAAGCTCTGGCTGCTCGCAGCGGCCGCGACCGGAACGGCGAGCGAAGCTGCCGCCCCCGGGCTCGGCGCCAACGCGCTGATCGGCATCGCCTTCGCCCTGCTCCTGGCCGGCGCCGGCCTGCTCGCGCTCGAGTTCCTGCTGGTCAGCGGCGGCATGCTCGGCGTGGGCGCGGCCGCGTGCCTGCTCGGCTCGATCGTCGTCGCCTTCGCCGCCGGCCAGGTCGCGGGCTGGGCGTTCCTGGTCGGCGTGCCGATCGTCTGCATGCTGGTGGTGCGTTGGGGCCTGCGCTGGATGCAGCGCTCGAGCATGGTCGTCCAGGCCGAGATCAGCGGGGACGCCGGCTACCACCACCGCGCCACCGCGGTCGGCGCGGTGCTCGGCGCCTCCGGCGTGCTGGTCACCGACGCCTTCCCGACCGGGCGCGCGCGCTTCGCGGACGGCGAGATCGACGTCACCGTGCGCGGCGCCGTGCTGCGCGCCGGCGACGCGGTGGTGGTGCGCGCCATCGAAGGTCCCAACGTCTTCGTCTCCCCGCCTGGCCGCCCGGCTTAGCGCGGCACCGTTCCTGTCATCCCATCACCGTCGAGGTCCTCATGCCCATCCCGCCCATCTACTTCGTCATCGGCGCGATCATCATCGCCATCGTCGTGCTGATGTTCATCGGCACCGCCTTCAGCCTGTGGTGGCAGTCGGTGCTCTCCAAGGCCCCGGTCGATCTGATCGCCATCATCCTGATGCGCTTCCGCAAGGTCAACCCGTCGGTGATCGTCACCGCGCGCATCACCGCCAAAAAGGCCGGCATCGACGTCAGCACCGACAAGCTCGAAGCCCACTACATGGCGGGCGGGCGGGTGCCGCGGGTGATCAGCGCGCTGATCGCCGCCAACAAGGCCAACATCCCGCTGTCCTTCGACCGCGCCTGCGCCATCGACCTGGCCGGCCGCGACGTGCTCGCCGCGGTGCAGACCTCGGTCAACCCCAAGGTCATCGACGTGCCCTCGGGCGAGATGGGCCGCGCCACCATCGACGGCATTGCCGGCGACGGCATCCAGCTCAAGGTCAAGGCGCGCGTGACCGTGCGCACCGCGCTCGACCGCCTGGTCGGCGGCGCCACCGAGGAGACGATCATCGCCCGCGTCGGTGAAGGCATCGTCACCACCATCGGCTCGGCGGCCTCGCACATGATGGTGCTCGAGAACCCCGACCGCATCTCCAAGACCGTGCTCGCGCGCGGCCTGGATGCCGGCACCGCCTTCGAGATCCTCTCCATCGACATCGCCGACATCGACGTCGGCGAGAACATCGGCGCGCGCCTGCGCACCGACAAGGCCGAGGCCGACAAGAAGGTCGCCCAGGCCGAAGCCGAGCAGCAGCGCGCCCGCGCGGTCGCCGAGGAGCAGGTCCAGGTCGCCAAGGTCCAGGAGAACCGCGCCAAGGTGGTGCTCGCCGAGGCCGAGATCCCCCTGGCCATCGCCGAGGCGTTCCGCTCCGGTCGGCTCGGCATCATGGATTACTACAACATGCGCAACGTCCAGGCCGACACCGAGATGCGCAATTCGATCGCCCAGCCGCCGCAGCCCAAGCAGACCTGAGCCGATTCCATGAGCCTGCTCATCGAACTGATCAAGGCGATCGCCACCGCGGTCGAAGACTCCCGCCAGCCCGGTGCCCAGCGCCGCGAAGCCAGCGGCGGGCAGACCTTCGCCGATCTCCAGCGCCGGCTCGAACAGCAGCGCCAGGAAGCGATCGTCGAGGCCGAGCAGACCGCGGTGGTGCGCCAGGCGGTGGCGACCAAGGCCAAGACCGCCGACGAGGTGCGCAGCGCTGCCCGGGTCCAGGCGCGGGCTGAACAGGCCCGCGCCGATGCGGCACCGCGCGTGCATGTGCCGACCCGACCAGAGCGCCTGGCCGCCATGCTGCGCCAGCCGCGCAGCATGCGCGAGCTGTTCGTGCTCAAGGAACTGATGGACAAGCCGTTGGCCCTGCGCCGCGGCCGGCGCTGAGCCTCGCTCCCTATTTCAGGAACAGCTCGATCACCGGCACGGTGACCGGCGGCTGCTCGGTGGGCAGCTCGAGCATCAAGGTGTCCTTGCCGTTGCTCGCTTCCTTGGCGTTCTGGGTGGTCCAGTCGCTGCCTTCGAGTTTCACTTCCGACGCGTCGTTGAGCAGTTGGGCGTAGGCGACCTTGCCGGCCAGGCCGTCGAGATGCACGTGCTTGTAGGGCCAGGCGAAGAGGTGGAGGTAGAGCCGCCGGTTCTTGGCGTCGTAGGTGTACCGGCAATCGCCGGGAGCGACCAGGCCGTCGGGCGCGGGACCGCAGCCGTAGATCGATCGGCCGTGGCGGCGCAGCCATTCGCCCAGCCCCTGCAGGCGGGCGAGCGCGCGCTGGTCGAACTCGCCGCGGCCGGTCGGCCCGACGTTGAGCAGCAGGTTGCCGTCCTTGCTGACCGTATCGATCAGCATCCGCACCAGCTGGTCGACGCTCTTCCACGACGATTCGTCGCGGTGGTAGCCCCATGATCCCGAGAAGGTCTGGCAGGCTTCCCACACCACCGGCTTGCCTTCGAAGGTCACCCGTTCGCGCGGCTGATACTGCTCGGGCGTCTTGATGTCCCAACCGTGGGGCAGGTCGAGGCGATCGTTGAGGATGATGCCGGGGCGCAGGCGGCGCACCGTTTCGAGCAGCTGCTCGCTCTCCCAGTCGTCCTTGCCCTTGCCCGATCCATCGGGCTTGGGGTAGCTGAAGTCGAACCACAGCACGTCGATGTCGCCGTAGCCGGTGAGCAGCTCCTCGACCTGGCCGCGCATGTAGGCGGCGTAGCGCTTCTGGTCGCGTCCGCGGTTGAGCTCCTCGCGCTTGGGACTCGCGCGGTAGGGCCCGATGTGCGGATCGATCACGCAGTCGGGGTGGTGCCAGTCGATCAGCGAGTAGTACAGACCGGTGCGCATGCCGTGACGGCGGAAGGCGTCGACCAGCGGACGGATGAGGTCGCGCTTGGCCGGGGTGTTGGTCGCCTTGTAATCCGTGAGCTTGCTGTCCCACAGGCAGAAGCCTTCGTGGTGCTTGGTGGTCACCACGACGTACTTCATGCCCGCGCCCGCCGCGGCCTTGGCCCAGACTTCGGGGTCGTAGAGGTCGGGATCGAAGCGCGGGAAGTACTTGCCGTCGTATTCCTCGGTGGGGATCTGCTCGGCGTGCCGCACCCACTCATGGCGGGCAGGCAGGGAATAGAGCCCCCAGTGGATGAACAGGCCGAAGCGATCGTGGACGAACCAGGCGGTGTCGCCCGAGGCGGCGCGGAGATCGGACATGGGCGGCTCCAGTGCCCGGGCACGCTAAGCCGCTGTCACGACCCCGCTATGTCCGCGATTGGTGCGCTTGTATCGCTTATCGCCAGCGGACCGCTTCGGAGCGCCCTGTTTCCCGGGATCCAGCGGCGTTCAGTGACGCGGTGGCGTCGTCGCGATCAACGGATCGGCGATCCTGGCCTCATCGAAACCCTTGGCGCGCAGCACGCACGCGGGGCAGATGCCGCACGGCGGCCGTTGCCCATTGTAGCAGGTGTGGCTGAGCGCGAGCAGGTGCAGGCCCCCGAGGTCGCGCAGCATCGCCACCGTCTGCGCCTTGGTCAGGTGCATGAGCGGGGTGTGGATGGTGAAGGGGGCGTCCATGCCGCAGCGCAGCGCCTGCTGCAAGGCGTCCATGGTGTCGGCCAGGCAATCGGGGTAGCCGCTGGAATCGGTTTGGCACACGCCGGTGACCAGCTCGCTGATCCCGAGCTGGTAGGCCCACGCCGCTGCGAGGCTGAGGAAGATCAGGTTGCGGCCGGGCACGAAGGTGTTGGGCAGCTGGTTGGCGGCGCGCACGCCCGGGGCCACCGCCTCGTCCCCGGTCAGGGCGTTGCCGCCCAACGCGCGGAAGCTGTCGCAGGGGATCACCCGCTGGGCGACGCCAGCCGCGCGGGCGATCGCCGCCGCCGCCTCGAGCTCGACGCGGTGGCGCTGCCCGTAATCGATGGTCGCCGCCTCGACGCGCCGAAAGTGTTTGAGCGCCCACGCCAAGCAGGTCGTCGAATCCTGTCCCCCGGACAGCAGTACCAGCGCAGCTTCGGGCGTCGCTTTCATGGGGGCACGATGCGGTCGCTCCCCAATGGGGCAAGTCGTCGGACTATTATCCGAGCGGCGTTCCGCCGCTCCCAGGAGCTGTCCTTCTTAGGGGGCAGGCCCGGCGGGCCGTTAGTAGGGGGAGGCGGCCTGCTGCCGCTCCCCCTACAAAGCGAACGTCAACCCGACCAACGTCTCGGTCCGCCAGCTCCAGTTGTCGTAGAGCGCGTCGCTGCCCGCGACGGCATCATCAGGAGCCGATTCGTAGTAGGCGCGGGCGCCGAGCGCGACGGTGAGGAAGGGATTGACCTGCAGGTCGAGCCCGGCGGTCACCAGGTTGCTGACGTGGGCCATATCCTCGAATTCTGCGAAGGCTTCGTACTGCAGCCAGTAGCGCAGGCTGGTGGTCTGCTGGCGCTCATAGCGGGCGATGAACTCCGGGCCGACCTCCCATTCCTTCTGCTGGTCGCTCAGATTGCTGCCCCAGCGGCGCTGGGCGCGCACGCCCAGGCGGAACTCCAGGCGATCGGTCAACGGCAGCATGTCCTCGTAGCGCTGTCCGTAACCGGCCGAGACCTTGGCGATGCCCGGCTCGAAGACCCCGTCACCCGGGTCCTCGGTGATCACCGTGTCGGCGCCGACCGCTCCGTACCAGAAGTGGGGCTCGTTCCAGGTGTAGCTGGCAACGGTATCGTAGTCGACGAGGTCGGTGTTCTCGACCCAGTCCTGGCCCTCGCTGCGCTGCCTGCCGTACTTGACGAGCAGGGTGTTGTCGACGCGCCAGGGACCGCGCAGATAGAGCGCGCTGAGGTCGAGCTGGACCAGCAGGGTGGTCGAGGAATTGGTGCCGCCGATGCTCGGATCGTTCGAGCGATCGCCGTTGCGTTCCGAGACATTGGTGAAGAAGAAGCCGAGTCGGCCGGTGGTGAACCAGTCGCCGTCCTCGTCCTTGTCCTCGTCCTCGTCCTCGTCCTGAGCCTTGGCTGCCGGGGCCGCCGCTGCCCCAGCCGGCTTGGCGGCGGGCGCCGGGGACGCTGGCGTGGGTGCTGGAGCCGCGGGATCCGTCACCGGGGCCTCGGCGGCGGGGGGTTGCTCGGCCCCAGTCAGGGCAGCCAGGGACGCGACGACGAGCAGCATCGGAATAGGGAGGCGCATGGTCATGGCTGCGCAGCCTATGGGTCCAGGCGTCCACGCGAGGGGCAGCCCCCCGCTCGATCAACGACTGGGGGGGTCAGGCCGGCCAGATACCCAACCCGACCATCCCGCGTTGGGCCTGCTCGGCCCAGCCGCGATTGGCCGCCGGGCTCGCCGGGCTGGGGTGGAGGATCTGACCGATGCGCGCGCGACCCGCCAATGCCCGCTCCGCCCGTTGCGCCGCGAAGGCGCCGATGCCCACCAGCCACTCCGGGCGCAAGGCGTCGACCAACGCGACGAGATGCCGGTCGCACGCCGCTTCGATCGTCTTGCGCGCCGTCGGGGGCAGCTTATCCGGGGTGACGTTGCCGCCGCTCGCCGACATGAACACCAGCGGACAATAGTTGGCGACGAAGTGTTCGGTGGCGAAGGCCTCGGCGCTGGCGAAGCGTTCGCGGAACAAGCCCCACAGTCGGCGACCGCTGACCTCGCTGCGCGCGCAGTCCAGACCCGTCACCGGTCGCCGCGGGTGCTCGGGGTCCGGCCGTCCGATCGCGGCGTCGAGACCCAGCCAGTCGCGCACCACCGCGATCTCGCCGAAGGGAACGCCGGTCTGGGCCATGCCGTAGGGCCCCGGGTTCATGCCGAGGAAGACCACGCGTTTGCGTCCGGCGGCGTAGCGCCGGAGGTAGGCTTCATGCATCGGCCAGGCGTAGCCCAGCGGGTTGTAGACGTGGCTGACCAGGGGCGGCAGGGGAGTGGGCGGCAACTCGTCGCGCAGGCGTTGCGCCGCCGCGATCACTGCACGGGCATCGGCCATGGCGGGCAGCGTGCCAATGCGGTCCGCCGTTTGAAGCGCAGAGCGGGGAGTCGCTCAGGCGCGGTAGTCCCCGCCGGATTCCGCGGCATGCGCTTGCTTGGCCACGACCGTCGGACCGGGCAGGGTGAAAGTCACGGTGGTGCCGTGGTCGCCATCTTCGATCCAGATGCGCCCGCCATGGCGTTCGACGATGCGCCGGCAGGTCGCCAGCCCGATGCCACAGCCGTCGATCTGGTTGTCGAGCCGCTGGAAGAGTCCGAACACGCGCTCGCGCTGATGCGCCGGGATGCCGATGCCCTGGTCGGACACGGTGAAGCGCCAGCAGCCGTCGGTCCATGGTTCGGCGCGCAGCGCCACCTCGGGACGGGCTCCGCCGGCGAACTTGATGGCGTTGCCGATCAGGTTCTGGAAGAGCTGGCGCAGCTGGTTGAAGTCGGCGTTGACCTTGGGCAGGTCGACGATCGACACGCTGGCGCCGCTCTGATCGACCGCATGGCGCAGGAAGCCGAGCGCCTCCCAGGCGGCGGCGGCGCTGTCGACCGGGGCGAAGGCAGCGGCGTGCGCCGGGACGCGCGCGTAGACGAGCACCCCGCGGACCATGTCGCGCAAGCGCGCGGCGGCGTCGACCACGAAGGCGAGATGCTGGCGCGCGCGCGGCCCCAGGCCTTGGCTGTGATTATTGAGGATCACGTGGAGGTGCCCGTCGATCATCCGCAGCGGCTCCTGCAGGTCATGGGCGGCGACGCTGGCGAACTGCTCGAGGTCGGCATTGGACCGGGCGAGGTCCTGGCTGCGCCGGCGCAATTCGCGTTCGGCGTGCTGACGTTCGCTGACGTCGACCGCCACGATCACGTCGGCTGGGCGCCGATCGAAGAGCAAGCCCTGGGTATGCAGTTCAACTTCGATGACCACGCCATCCTTGCGGCGGTGCTGCACCGGAGTCGGCG
>JACDEC010000676.1 GCA_013816645.1 Planctomycetota bacterium | reverse complement strand
GGTGTAGAGCGGGCTGCCGCCGGCGACGATCGCCGGGCGGCCACGGCCGTGGATGCCGGCGATCGCGGCTTCGGCCAGGCTCAGCCAGCGCGCGACGTCGCAGCGGTCCCCGGGTTCGAACACCGATAGCAGGTGGTGCGGCACCCGCGCGAGCTCGCTGGGCGACGGTTTGGCGGTGCCGATGTCCATGCCGCGGTACACCGCCATGGCGTCGGCCGAGACCACCTCGCCGCCCAGGCGCTCGGCCAGCGCCACGGCCAGCGTCGACTTGCCCGAGGCGGTGGCGCCGACGACCAGGATCAGCGGCGTGGGCATGACAGGTCGTAGAGCCTCTGGCGACGACGCCAACCCCGTCGGCGACGAGCATTGAATCGTCGGCTCGTGCGCCATCATGCGCGGCGCCCAGGAGGCGTCGCATGAAGGTCCCCCCGATGGAGATGGTGCTCGGTCTGCTGCTGGCGGTGCCAGCCGGCATCGCCATCGCCTCCGGATCCAAGGACGCGCTCACCAAGGGCGTCTGCTACGCATTGGTCCTCCTCGGCGGGCTGCTCGCGGTGTCGCCGGCGATCGACCCGATCGAGCGCCTGCTGGTCTCATCCGAGATCGTGACCCGGCTGTTCGGCTTGGCGCTCGGCGTCCTCGGGGTGATGGGCGCTGTCCGCGTGCCCAACCGCGTCATCGGCACGCTGCTGGTCACCAGCGGGGTGATCGTCGCCGCCAAGGCCAACGGGCTCTTCGGAGGCTGGGCGTTCCTCTGAAACCTGGCGCCGTCTTCGCTTTACTCGGCACCCTGATCCCGACACTTATCCATCGTTCCATCAACATGCACCGATGACCGGTGCGGCCCGTCCCGGAGAACTGCCATGGCCCGCTCCCTCTTCACCTCCGAATCCGTGTCCATGGGGCATCCCGACAAGGTCGCCGACCAGATCTCGGACGCCATCCTCGACGAGCTGCTGCGCCAGGATCCCAAGAGCCGCGTCGCCTGCGAGACCCTGGTCACCACCGGCCAGGTCGTGGTCGCCGGTGAGGTCACCACCGAGGGCTTCGTCGACGCCCAGGACATCGTCCGCCGCACCATCAAGGAGATCGGCTACACCGAGGCCGGCATCGGCTTCGACGCCGACTCCTGCGGCGTGCTGGTCGCCATCCACAAGCAGTCGCCCGACATCGCCCAGGGCGTCGACGAATCCAAGAGCCACGAGCAGGGCGCCGGCGACCAGGGCCTGATGTTCGGCTTCGCCGTCGACGAGACCCCCGAGCTGATGCCGCTGCCGATCGCGCTGTCGCACAAGCTGGTCGAAGCGCAGGCGATTTGGCGTCAGACCAAGAAGGTCAAATACCTGCGTCCCGACGCCAAGAGCCAGGTGACCATCGAGTACGAGGGTGACCAGCCCGTGCGCATCCACACCGTGGTGCTCTCGACCCAGCACACCCCCGAGGCCAAGCTCGAGACGATCCGCAAGGACATGATCAAGATGTGCACCGAGGTCATCAACAAGGCCTCGAAGCTGAAGGTCGACAAGGACACCATCTTCCACATCAACCCGACCGGCCGCTTTGAAGTCGGCGGCCCGCACGGCGACACCGGCCTGACCGGCCGCAAGATCATCGTCGACACCTACGGCGGCATGGGCCGCCACGGCGGCGGCGCGTTCTCGGGCAAGGATCCCTCGAAGGTCGACCGCTCGGCCGCCTACGCCGCGCGCTGGGTGGCCAAGAACATCGTCGCCGCCAAGCTCGCCCGCCGCGCCGAGGTCCAGATCGCCTACGCCATCGGCGTCGCCAAGCCGGTGTCGATCAAGGTCGACACCTTCGGCACCAGCAGCGTGCTCGACGAGGTGCTCTCGGTCGCCGTCCAGGACGTCTTCGACCTGCGCCCCAAGGCGATCATCCAGGCGCTCGACCTGCTCAAGCCGATCTACCGGCACACCGCCTACCACGGCCACTTCGGCCGCAAGGGCTTCAGCTGGGAGAAGACCGACAAGGTCGAGGCGCTGCTCGCCGCGGTGGCCAAGCGCAGCGGTCGCCAGGCCGCCAAGGCGCGCTGAGCGCCGGTGAACCGTCGCGCTGAGCGCCGGTGAACCGTCGCGCTGAGCGCCGGCGAACCGTCGCGCTGAGCGCCGGCCGCACCGTCGCACTGAGGCGTCCGAGACGAGTTGCTGTCGACCTGACCCCGCGACCCCGTCGCGGGGTCAGCTGTTTTCAGGCGGTCGACCGCTTT
>JACDEC010000675.1 GCA_013816645.1 Planctomycetota bacterium | reverse complement strand
GCCTTCTTCGCGCCGGTCAGCGTGACCACGGTCGACCACTACCTGGCGCAGGTCGACCGCGCCCGGGCCGCGCTCAGCGACGACACGCTGGACTGCTTGGAAAGCGATCCCGAACTGTCCGCGATCGATCGCGACCATCCACCCGCTCGGGCCCGCCACGTCCTGTCCTGCACCGCGTGCGCTCAACTCTTCATCCTCGCATTCGGCGGATGCGACGTGATCGGCGATCAGTGGAGGGCCCTGCATGGCAACTGAGCGCCGGCGCCCCGCCCCCTCCGCCAAGGCGGTGGCGGTCAACCAACGCTTCGGTCCATTGAGCACCCAGGCGGTGACCAGGATCTTCAACGAGCTCGCCGAACGAATCGTTCCCAGATCCGACCTGAACTTCAGCACGCCCTTCGAATTGCTGGTCGCCGTGGTCCTGTCCGCGCATACCACCGATCGGTCGGTGAACGCGGCGACCGCGACGCTGTTTCCCGTGGCCAACACCCCCAAGGGCCTGGTGGCGCTCGGGGTCGGAAAATTGCTGCCCTACATCCGCGCTGTCGGTCTCGCCAACCAGAAGGCGCGCAACGTAGCCGCCCTGTCCCAGCAGCTGCTCGACCTGCATGGCGGATCGATCCCATCGGATCGCGAGAGCCTCGAAGCCCTGCCCGGAGTCGGTCGCAAGACCGCCAACGTGGTGCTCAACATGGTCTTCGGCCAGCCGACCATCGCCGTGGACACCCATGTCCATCGGGTCGCGAACCGTCTCGGCCTGTCGGCTTCGACAACGCCCGAGCAGACCGAGGAGGTGCTGCTCGCGCGGGTGCCTCGCAAACATCTGGTCAACGCCCATCACTACCTCCTGCTCCATGGCCGCTACACCTGCATCGCCAGACGGCCGGAGTGCTGGCGTTGCCCGGTGGCCCGCTGGTGTTTGTTCCCGGCCAAAACCGAGCGGCCAGCCGACGCATCCGAGACCTGAAGGTTGTACAAGCGCGTACCGGGCCAGTCGTCGGTGGTACAGCGGAACCAGATCTTGGCACGGGCTTCATGCCAACGAGATAGAATCGGCGGATGGTCAATGCAGGAGCACCGATGCGTATCGCGTTCGCGTCGATCCCAGATCCCGACGACATCTCGGCTTGGTCGGGAACCATCTACCACATGTACCATGGACTAAAAGACCATGGCGTCGAGGTCATCAAGGTCGGGCCGCTGACCTCGCGCGTCGAGCAGCTCGCCCGCCTCAAGAGCGGCTACTATCAGGCCATCCGCGGACTGCGCTTCGATCGTTTCCGCGAACCGGCGGTGCTGCGCGATCTCGCCCGACAGATATCCGCGCAGTTGCGCGGCAGCCAGGTGCAGGCGGTGATCTCGCCCTCGTCGCTGCCGCTCGCCTACCTCGGCGACGAGGTGCCCAAGATGGTGTGGACCGACGCGACCTTCGGCGGCATGCAGGACTTCTACCCCGAGTTCTCCAATCTCGCGCGCGAGTGCGAGCGCAAGGGCAACATCGCCGAACGCCGCAGCCTGGGTTCGTGCGCAGCCGCGATCTATTCGTCCGACTGGGCCGCGGATTCGGCGCGCGACCTCTACGACGTGCCGGCGGACAAGCTGCTGGTCGTGCCCTTCGGGCCGAACATCGAGTGCCTGCTCGACGAGTCCGGTGCCCGCCGCATGGTCGCCGCCAAGCCGATGGCGACCTGCGACCTGCTGTTCCTCGGAGTCGACTGGGAACGCAAGGGCGGGCCCTTGGCCTTCCAACTCGCCGAGGAGCTCAATCGCCGCGGCGTGCCCACCCGACTGCTGGTCGCTGGTTGCGAACCGCCCATCCACCCGCTGCCGTCGTGGGTGGAGACGCACGGCTTCATCAGCAAGCGCACTGAGGACGGCCGCCGCCGCCTCATCGATCTGCTGCTGCACGCGCACTTCCTGGTCCTGCCGTCCCAGGCGGATTGCACCCCCTGCGTGTTCAGCGAGGCCAGCGCCTACGCCTTGCCGGTGCTGACCACCGCGGTCGGCGGGATCCCCTCCGTGGTGCGCGATGGCGTCAATGGGCGGACCTTCCCGCTCGATACCGAGGCCCAGGTCTACGCCGAGGTGGTGTCGAGCCTCTTCGCCGATCCGCGACGCTACCGCGCCATGGCGCTCGCCTCCTACGAGGAGTACCGCACGCGCCTGAATTGGCCGACCGCCATCGCCCATGTGGTCGAGCGTCTCGAGCTGGTCATCGCCGCTCGTG
>JACDEC010000149.1 GCA_013816645.1 Planctomycetota bacterium | reverse complement strand
TCGCGGGGGTCTCGACCCCCGCTACGCCCCCGAGCAGGGGCTCGCCGCCCCTGCACCCCGCTGGGCGCCTTCGGCGCCATGCGGGGCCAGGGAAGCGGCGGTCGCTAGCCGCTAGCCGCTGCCGATGTGCGCCATCAGGCGGTTGAGCATCCTGCCGACGCGGTCGGCTCGTGCGATGATGTCATGTGCGACCTGCGCATGCAGGCACTGCGCATCTTCTGCGATCATGGCCTGCGCTTCCAATTCGGCGGCGGAGCCTTTCGCCATCGCGAGAAAGCGGCGGAACTCACGATCTGATCCGCGTTCAGCTCCCTCGGCGATGTTGCTTGCCACCGAGATCGCGGCTCGGCGCATCTGGGATTTCAGATCGCCTTCGCTGCGCATCGCATCGCTCGCGCTGGACACCGCTCGCACCAGCTCGCGCGCCTCCTGCCAGACTTTCAGCCCCGTGAATCGTGCCATGGGTGGATTCCTTTCGAGCCCCTGGGGCCGGGGCGCGCGCAGCTGTCCAGCCCGGCGCAGCCGCCGAGCGCAGCGAGGGCAGGCTTGACAGCGAGCACGGTCCGGACGCTGGGGCTTGGAAGGAAGCCACCACCTAAGTCAGGGATCTCCGTCGCCCGTCGCCCGTCGCCCGTCGCCCGTCGCCCGTCGCCCGTCGCCCGTCGCCCGTCGCCCGTCGCCCGTCGCCCGTCGCCCGTCGCCTCCGCTTCAGCAGCCCGCAGCCCGCAGCCCGCAGACGACGGGTCACGGGATTCGAGCGACGGGACTCGAGTCACGAGTCACGAGCCACGGGTCACGGGTCACGGGTCACGAGCGACGGGCTACGGGCTACGAGCGACGGGCGACGGGCAGGGGAGCTCTCCACTCAACTACGAATACCCCGTCAGCCCCCGCCAACCCCATCGTCCTTCATCGCATCTGATCCTTGCCCGCCCCCGGGAATGCGAGGTATCCTCCCATCCCGGGAGCACTTGCGCCCGCCAGCCCGATGACACGGCAGGGGGCTCGGGTAGCGATCCCGCTCAGGTTCCGGTTCCGGACCTGGGTGGGGCCACTACCGTCCGGGATTGCCGCCTCCGGTCGGGGGCGGCCCGCTGGTTCGTCTCAGGAGAGGCTATGGCCGTCTACGCGTTCAAGGCGCACGATAAGCGCACCAACAAAGAGATCTCGGACTCGCTCGAGGCGACCTCCGAGGTCGAAGCCATCGCTTCGATCAAGAAGCGAGGCTTCCTGCCCATCGAGGTGCGCGAAGTGCGCGCCAAGAGCAACAAGACCGCTGCGGCCGGCGCCAAGAAGAGCGGCGGCGGGTTCTCGATCTTCGGCGGCGTGAAGAAGAAGCAGGTCGTGCTCTTCACCCGGCAGCTCTCGACGCTGCAGGACGCCGGTCTGCCGATCGTGCAATCGATGCAGATCCTGACCGACATGCAGCGGCCGGGCACCCTGCGCAACGCGCTCACCCGCGTGACCGAAGAAGTCCAGAGCGGCACGATGCTGTCCGAGGCGATGGCCCAGCACCCCAAGATCTGGGACCGGCTCTACACCAACCTGGTCAAGGCCGGCGAGGCCGCGGGCGCGCTCGACGTCATCCTGCGCCGCTTGGCCGAGTTCATGGAGAAGGCTCAGCGCCTGAAGAAGAAGGTCATCGGCGCGATGATCTATCCGATCGCGGTGCTGACCATCGCCTCGCTGATCCTGACCTTCATCATGGTCGCGATCGTCCCCAAGTTCGAACTGATCTTCAAGGATCTCGGCATCGCGCTGCCCGGTCTGACCGAGGCCCTGATCGGCTTCAGCCGCTTCATCGCTGGGTACTGGTGGCTGCTGCTGTTCATGATCATCGGCACGATCGTCGGCCTCAAGGTCTTCGCCAAGACCGAGAAGGGCGGCGAGATCCTCGACCGCATCGCCTTGCGCATCCCCGTGCTCGGCATGATCCTCAAGAAGAGCTCGGTCGCGCGCTTCACCCGTACGCTCGGCACGCTGGTCACCTCGGGCGTCGGCTTCCTCGACGCGCTCGACATCACCAAATCGGCGACGCCCAACGTGGTGGTGCGCAACGCCATCCAGGAGGTGCGCGATTCGGTGAAGGAAGGCGAGACGGTCAACGAGCCGTTGCGCCGCTGCGGCGTGTTCGACGACATCGTCGTCAACATGATCAAGGTCGGCGAAGAGACCGGCGAGCTCGACAAGATGCTGATCAAGATCGCGGAGACCTACGACGAGGAAGTCGACTCGGCGGTGGGCGCGATGATGAGCTTGCTCGAACCCCTGCTGATCATCTTCATGGGTGGTGCGGTCGGTTTCATCGTCATCGCGCTGTTCATCCCGCTGATCAAGATCATCGAGAACATCTCGAGCGGCAGCGGGAGCTGACGCTCGGCAGATGCCGCGCCCTGCGGGGTGCGGAACGATTCAGGCCGACCCCCGTGCAGTGCGCGGGGGTCGCGCTGTTGACGCTTGCAGTAGTCGCCGGTCGCCGGTCGCTAGTCGCCAGTCGCCAGTCGCCAGTCGCCAGTCGCCAGTCGCCAGTCGCCAGTCGCCAGTCGCCAGTCGCCAGTCGCCAGTCGCCAGTCGCCAGTCGCCAAGTCTGGAGTCTGGAGTCTGGAGTCTGGAGTCTGGAGTCTGGAGTCTGGAGTCTGGAGTCCGCTTCCCGGCTTCCCCGCTTCATCGAATCGCGAGCCAAGCAGGCCAGCTGGGAAGCTGGGAATGTCTCCCCGGGCCGCCTGGCAATCCCCCATCCCCGCCTAGACTCCGCGCCTCGCGGAGATCGCCATGTCCCTGAGCCTCCAAAAGAACGCCTTCTTCGGTCGCCGGAAGGGCCCGGTGGTGATCGTGGTCCTGGACGGCGTCGGACTGGGCACCGGCTACCCCGGCGACGCAGTCGCGGCGGCGCGTAAGCCGGTGTTCGACAACCTCATGGCCACCCGTCCGTGGCTGAAGCTCGCCGCGCACGGCGTCGCGGTCGGCATGCCGTCCGACGCCGACATGGGCAATTCGGAGGTCGGGCACAACGCGCTCGGCGCCGGGCGGGTCTTCGACCAGGGCGCCAAGCTGGTGCAGAACGCCATCGACAGCGGCGCGCTGTTCGCTGGCCAGGGCTGGCGCGAGGTCGTCGAGCAGGTCCGCGCGCGCGGCACCCTGCACGTCATCGGCCTGCTCTCGGACGGCAACGTCCACAGCCACATCGGCCACATCAAGGCACTGATCGCCAACGCCAAGTCCGCCGGCGTCCAGCGCGTCGCGCTGCACGCGCTGCTCGACGGCCGTGATGTCGGCGAAACCACCGCGCTCGAATTCGTCGAGCCGATGGAGACCTGGCTGGCGTCGCTCGGACCGGGTTACGCCATCGCCTCGGGCGGCGGGCGCATGGTCATCACCATGGATCGCTACGAGGCCGACTGGTCGATGGTCGAGCGCGGGTGGAAGACGCACGCGCTGGGCGAAGGTCGCCTGTTCCCCTCGGCGAGCGCGGCGATCCGCGCCTTCCGCGCCGAGAAGCCGGGAGTCATCGACCAGGATCTGCCGGCGTTCGTGGTCGCGCGCGACGGCAAGCCGCTCGCGCCGATCGTCGACGGCGACGCGGTGGTGCTGGCGAACTTCCGCGGCGATCGCGCCATCGAGATCACCAAGGCGTTCCTCGGCGAGGTGCCTTTCGAGCGCGGGCGGCGGCCCGACGTGGCGTTCGCCGGCATGATGACCTACGACGGCGACACCAACCTGCCGCCGCGCATCCTGGTGCAGCCGCCGGTCATCGATCGCACCATGGGCCAATACCTGGTTGGCAGCGGCGCGCGCATCCTCGCCTGCTCCGAGACCCAGAAGTTCGGCCACGTCACCTATTTCTGGAACGGCAACCGTTCGGGCTACCTCGACCAGTCGCTCGAACGTTACATCGAGGTGCCATCGGACCGGGTCTCGTTCGACGAGCGTCCGTGGATGAAGGCCGCCGAGATCACCGACGCCACCATCGCGGCGCTCGACGAGCAGGCGGCGAGCGGCAAGGGTTTCGGTCTGGCGCGCATCAACTACGCCAACGGCGACATGGTCGGGCACACCGGTTCCTTCGTCGCGACGCGCATGGCCGTCGAAGCGGTCGATCTGTGCCTCGGCCGCCTGCTGCCCGCGATCGCGCGGCTCGGCGGCATCGCCATCGTCACCGCCGACCACGGCAATGCCGATGAAATGTATGAAGTCGACAAGAAGGGCGGCGTGAAGGTCGAGAACGGCAAGCCCAAGGCCAAGACCAGCCATACGCTCAATCCAGTACCGGCGATGTTCTTCGACCCCGGATTCGCCGGCGAGTGGGAACTCGATGCGAGTGTTGCGCAACCGGGTCTCGCCAACGTGGCAGCCACTGCGCTCACCCTGATGGGTTACGTCCCACCCAGTGACTATTGGCCTAGCGTGATCCGTTTCCGGCAGGGTTGACGCGCCGACCGCGCTACACTCCGCGCCGACCGCATCCGCTCCGTCCATTCCGCGTCGCACATCGGCGCCACGAACATTCCCTCGGCGCCACCGTGAACGTACCTCGCGATCCTCTCCTCTTCGACATCCTCGAAGGCAACGTCGAACTCCTGGCCAAGGCGGAACGCCTGGCCAACGACAAGCGCCACCTCGAGCAGGTCGACCAGCGCAAGACCGAGTTCCTCGCCCAGGTCAGCGACGATCTGCGCACCCCGCTCAACAGCATCATCGGCTTCAGCGAACTGCTGCTCGACGATTCGGGCAGCCGGCCGCTGAGCCGTCGGCAGGCTGATTACGTCGATGCCATCCATCGCAACGGCCTGCGGCTGCTGACCCTGATCAACGAACTGCTCGATCTTGCCAGCCTCGAATCGGGACGCATGACCCTGCGCCTCGAAGACGTATCCCTGGCCGTCTTGCTCGACGACCTGCGCGCCGCCAGCGAGCCGGTGCTCGGCAGCGGCTTCGCGGTGGAATGGCCCCGCCGGGAATCGCTGACTGGACACAGCGTCCGCCTCGATCGCAGACGCGTCTGCCAGGTGCTCGGGAACATGGTCGACAACGCGCGGAAGTTCACACCCGCGGGAGGCCGCATCGCCATCGCCATGCGCATCGACGCCGGACGGGCGATCCTGTCGGTGAGCGACAGCGGCCCGGGCATCCCCGACAGCGACCGTGAGCGCATCTTCTCCGCCTACTTCCAGCGCCAGCCCGGGAGCGGAGCCGGGGTCGGGCTGGGCCTGACCATCGTGCGCGGCATCACCGCGCTGCACGGCGGCACGGTGGCGCTGGACAGCATTCCTGGGCGTGGCGCGACCTTTTCGGTGTCGCTGCCCGTCGGCGGCCCTTTCGCGGACCATGGCCGCGCCGCTGCTGATCAGCGGACATCTTGACGCCACCTGCCCCTGGGCACATTGCTCCTATGATGTCCTCCCGCCCGCGCATCCTCGTCGTCGAGGACATGCCGAGCCTGCAGGGATACCTCGCCGAGACGCTGCACGATCTCGGCGACGTCGAGGTGGCGACCGCGGCCGATGGTATCGCGGCTCTCGAGGTGATCGACGCGGCGCAGCAACCGTTCAACCTGCTGGTGTGCGACATCAGCATGCCCCGCCTCGATGGCGAAGGTCTGCTGTCCGAGCTGCGCAAACGCCGCTATCCCGCCACCGCCATCATGCTCACCGCGCTCGGCCAGGACGACGTGATCCTGCGCTGCCTGCGGCTCGGTGCCTGCGACTACCTGATCAAGCCGGTGACCATCGACGATCTGCTGACCGCGGCAGCGAACGCCCTGCAGCACGCTCCGCCGCTGAGCGCTGAATTGAACATCGAATACGATCCGCACGGATGGTTCGAGATCAGCGGCGCCAGCGATCATTCGGTGCTCTATAAATTCCGTCGTTTCCTCAGTCTGCTCGACAAATTCAAGATCCCCGAACCGGCGGCGAGCGAGATCAAGCTCGCGCTCGAGGAGCTCGGCCGCAACGCCATCGAATGGGGCAATCGCAACGACCGCACGAAGAAGGTCACCTTCGGCTGCCGCCTGCTGCCCGGCAAGATCATCGTCTACATCGAAGACGAGGGCGCGGGCTTCCAGCCCGGCGCGATCCCCGATCCCAGCCTCGACCCGATCGCGCACATCGAGCACCGCAAGAACGCGGGTAAGCGGCTCGGCGGCTATGGGATCCACCTGATCAAACACATCATGGACAAGCTGATCTACAACGCGCGCGGCAATCGTGCGGTGGCGATCAAATATCTCGACAAGGGCGCTTCGACGTCGTCGTCCTCGATGCAGCGCGGCTGACAGAGCGCGCGGGCGTCACCGCGCTGATCGGTCCCCGGGTAATCCGACTCCGACGTCAGCGTCCATGCTGCGCGCGTGTCGAACACGTCGCCCGTCGCCCGTCGCCCGTCGCCCCGGGCTGCGCTCTCGTGCGGTCACCGACCTGGTAACGGTGGAGCAGTTGCATCACTTTGCGGCCCTAGTCTGACGCGAATCGAGTCAGGATTCGGGTGTGCAGGTGCGCGCAACGTGCAGCCCAGGAAAGCTTTGTGCGCGACGTGTGATGGACTTCGCGCTGCTGCCGCGTGGTGAGGGTTAACGCGCCTTGACCTGAAAAGTCCTGTTTAGAACGTTCGTGCAACCATTCTAGAACGTTCTAACGGCGCTCATTGCGCTTTTTCGAGGACACACCCATGCGCACGGTCTTCGCCCACGTCCTGTCCGCAGCGATCGCCATGCTCGCGCTGCACTTCCCCGGCACCGATGTCATCGGCGCCGAGAGCACCCTGGTCACCAAGGCGCGGGTCGCACCGCGCGCCGACATCATTGAGCGCATGTACGGCAGCGTGATCCAGGGATCGCACGATGGCTCGGCGTGGGTCGATCTCTCGGATCCCCTGATCCCGTATCCCGCGGCAAACGTCTGGACCGACATCCCGGTCACCAAGAACGGCAGTGTATCCTGGGAATACCTGCGCTGGCTCGGCGGTGTCGGCAGCCACGGCAACATCGCCGAACTCGAATTTTACAACGGCGCCACCAAGATCCTCGGCACCAAATTCGGCACCGCGGGCTCGTGGGCGAATCCTCCCGCCACCAACGATCCGCGGCTCGAGTTCCGCAGCGCCTTCGACGGCGACTTCGCCACCTATTTCGATGCCCCGATCGCCGACTACGCC
>JACDEC010000148.1 GCA_013816645.1 Planctomycetota bacterium | reverse complement strand
CGCCGACGCGGCGACCTCGACGGTGACGCCATCCAGGCGTTGGTGCTGATCACCGACCGTCTCGACGGCATCGCCGACGGCGCGGTCGCAGCCGGGTTCGCTGACCTCGCCGTGCACGCCGACCGCGAACTCGCCATCGCCGCCGCGACCGTGCTGTCGCAGGGCGCGCGCTGGGACCTGCCGCTGCCGGTGGACACCATCGCCGGACGCGCCAATGGCGTCGCCGACTTCGCCCTGCGCCACGCGCTGATCGGCCTGCTGCTGCGGCTCAAGCCCGACCTGGTGCGCGAAGTCGCTGGCGCGGACAGCCCTTGGCGCCAACTGGCGTCCCACCGCGAACGGCTCGCGGCGTGGGAATGGGAAGGGATGGTCCGTTAGGACGGGGGCCGGGGGACAGGGGGTGGGGGTCGGTAGGCACCATCGGCCGTCAATGCGTCGAGGCGGGCCCGTGGCCGGAAACCGGTGCGCCAGGCGCGTACGCCAGGGGGCGGGTCGAGGTGGGCGAGGGCGAAGCAGGTGCTGCCGGAACCAGACATCAGGTGCGGGACGCCGCTGCGCACGAGCCAGGCGAGCAGGTCGGCGACTGGCGCGCTCAAGCGGGAGGCCGGTCCGGTCAGCCGGTTGTGCAGGCAGCTGGGCAGATCCTCGACCAGGCGGCAGGCCCACCAGGCGGCGCCGCGGGCATCGCGGGGGCCGCGTTCGTCCTCGTTCAATCCACGGTACACCGCTGGCGTCGGGCACTCCGCCGCCGGACGCAGGATGGTCAGCGCGACCGCGGGCAGGTCGGGCAGCGGCGTGAGCTGCTCGCCGCGCCCGACCGCATGGGCGGTGCCGCCGATCAGGAAGAAGGGCACGTCCGAACCGAGGCCGGCAGCGAGCTCGGCGAGTTCGGCCGGCGGTAGGGGATGCTCGGCTAAGGATTGCAGCGCCCGCAGCACCGCGGCGGCATCGCTCGACCCGCCACCCAGGCCGGCTCCGGCGGGGATGCGTTTGATCAGTTCGATGGCGATGCCCGTCCCCGGACGGCGCCCCAGCCAGGCGTCAGCAGCCCGCCAAGCCAGATTGGTCGCGTCGGCCGGCAGGTCGGCGCCGGCGACGGTCAGGGTGATTCCGGCCTGGGCGACGAGCCGAACGACGACCTCATCGTGGAGGTCGATGGTCTGGAACACCGTCTCGATGGCATGGAAACCGTCGTCCCGACGGCCCAGGACCTCGAGGTGCAGGTTGATCTTGGCGGGAGCGGCCAGGCGGACCGTGGTCATGGACGCAGCGTAGAACCCGTCGTCCCGTGCCCAGACGTGCCTGCCCGGGTGGCCGCCGGGGCGATGGGCAGATGACCGGCAGGAAGAATCCCTGGTGTGCGCAAACCCTGATCCGCACACCTCCTTGGTCCGTCATACACTGCAAGGAACCCCTTGCGGTAGGACATTGAGGGGGTTTGCGTCGGTTCCAATGATCCGAGACCCACGAGGGCATGGCTCCGACTGTCCAGGCTCAGCTTCGTCATCCTCGACGAAGCCGAGCCGCCCAGGCGGTCGCGCCATACCCGGCCCAGGAGTTCCGGATGTCGAAGATGCCGAAGAAGCTGGCCGCCACCCTGCTGCTGATCGCCGCGGTATCCGCGCCGATCTGCGCAGAGGAATTCCAGGCCGACCCGCACTTCGCCAGCGGCGACGAGGCGAAGGAGCTGCTCGCGGAAGGGGTGAACCACTACCTGTCCGGCGACCCCGCCAAGGCGGCGGTGTCCTTCCAGAACGTCCTCAAGCTCAACCCCGACAACAAGCTGCTCTACGAGTTCTACCTCGCGGTCGGCGACAACCGCCTGATCCGCATGCAGGAGACCGATCAGCTCTCCGACGTGCTCAAGGAGATCCTGCGCAAGGCGCGGATCTACCAGAAGGACCTGCGTCACAGCCCCGAATACATCAAGCTGATGATCGACAAGCTGGAGAAGAGCGAAGAGGAGCGCGTCGTCGCCACCAACGAGCTGGTCGCCATCGGTCCCTTGTCGGTGCCGCACCTGGTCGCGCGCATGAACGACAACCGGCAGGACCTGATCCGCGTCTACTGCCGCATCGCCTTGACCAAGATGGGGTATCGCGCGGTGGTGCCGCTGGTCGAATCGCTCAACGCCAAGGACGAGCGCCAGGTCGAGAGCGTGATCATGGTGCTCGCCGATATCGGCGACCCGCGCGCGCTGCCCAAGCTCAAGCAGCTGGAGGAGCAGGGCTCGGGCGACACCGTCAAGCGCGTCCTCGCCAACGCTCTGGCTTCGATCCAGAAGAAGAACGCGATGGACAAGCCGCGGCCGGTCGCCGCCGCCCCGGTCGCCAAGGATCCCAAGAAGAAGGCCCCGACGAAGGACGATGCCGCCGCCGCGCAGGCCACCGCCGACAGCGCCCCGCAGCCGCTACCCTCGGCTGAGAAGCTCTACTACCTCGAAGCCGCCCGCTACTTCCGCGGCGACGCGCGCGTGCAGGACGAGGTCGGTGAGAACGAGAGCCTGATGTGGCGCTGGAACGAGGACGCGGCCGATGCCGCGGCCAAGCTGACCTTCGTCAAGGTCCCGCGCTACGCCTGGAACGAGCTCATGGCCGAAGAGCTGCTCTTCGACGCCATGGACGCCTATCCGCAGTTCGGCGCCTTCGCGCCGCTGCTCGCCGCCGACATCGCCGCCCTGGACGTCGAGACCCAGCGCCGCGCCCGGCTGGCCAAGGAACGCACCTCGCCCACCGACGCCGCCGACGAGCAGTCCGCCTCGATCGAGGAGCGCCTGATCGCGCTGTCCGAGATCTCGCTGCGCGTGCGCATGTTCGGCCCCGAGAACCTCTACCGCGGCATCCAGCAGGCGATCGTCAGCGAGCGCTACGACGTCGCCGCCTACTGCATGCGCCTGCTCGAGGACAAGTACCTCGCCGACGCCGAGCGCCTGCTGCCGAGCAAGGCCGAAGGCCTGACCTCCGACAAGGCCGGCACCGTGCTGGTCGCCGCCCTCGACCACGCCGACAAGATGGTGCGCTACCAGGCCGCGACCACCCTCGCCCGTCTCGATCCCGCGCTGCGCTTCTTCAACGCCGAGAAGGTCGTGCCGATCCTCGCCGATGCGGTCGGCGAGTGGGGCATGCGCGTGGTCGTGGTCCTCGATCAGGACTACCGCCAGCGCAACACCGCGCGCGAGCACCTCCAGCGCCAGGGCTACCTGGTCTACACCGCGGTCACCGGCTTCGACCTGATGCAGCGCATCGCCGAGGCGCCGGTCAAGGACGCGATCATCATCGCCGGCGACCTGCTGCCGAGCATCAAGGACGAGTTCGGCGCCAGCATCGACGTGCCCGAGCAGAAGGCCGAATCCCTGGTCGAGAAGCTCAAGGCCGACGGTCGCGCCGAGAAGACCCCGGTGTTCATCTCGCTGCCCGAGGACGCCGCCCAGGCCGCCAAGATCCAGACCGCCTTCGAAGGCAAGGTCACCGGGTTCGTGCGCAAGCCGTTCGCCGGGGCCGATCTCGAAGGCCAGATCGAGGCCGCGCTCAAGGACGGCCAGGTCTCCAGCGTCAACCACGACGCCGCCGAGGAGATCAGCCTGCGCGCCGCCCAGGCGCTGGCCGCGGTCGATCCGGCGCGCTGCCAGTACGATCTGTCGGCCGCCGGCGAGTCGCTGCTGGCGGCGCTCGACAAGCGCGCCGACCCCATCCGCATCGCCGCGCTGCAGGCGCTGGGCATCTGCGCCCAGCACCCCAAGGGCGAGGCCCTGCGCGGCCAGGTCACCAAGGTGACCGACGTCTACGGCAGCCAGGACGCCACCCTGACCCCCGAGGTCCGCGCCGCCTTCCTCGACGCGATCGGCCAGCTCGATCCGCTCAATGACGCCGCGGTCGCCATCCTCAAGCAGGCCCTGGCCTTCACCGACGGTGATGCCGGCAAGCAGCTGCTGGTGCGCACCGCCGCCGCCAATGCGGTCGGGCACGCGACCAAGACTCCCAATGAACTCCTCCGCGATTACCAGAAGCAGCAGCGACTCGATGTCCGTGCTCCTGGTAACGGTCAAGCCAAGCAATAAACCCCGCTATCCTGCCTGCTCTGGAGCTCCTCTCCGATGAACACGACCCTCAAAGTCTTCATCATCCTCGTCCTGGTGGTGTCGCTCATCTTCATGGCGATCCAGATGATGCTCTACGCAACGCGTGAGAACTGGAAGCGTCGCTGGAATGAGGACACCGCGGAACTCGCGAAGGACCTCAAGAGCACGTCCGAGATGCTCGCCAACGAATCGGCGCGGAACGTCAAGTCCGCCACGCTGATCACGCAGTTCGAGCAGCAGAACGCCGATCAGCAGGCCCTGCTCAAGAAGCAGGAGGCGACGATCAGCGAGAAGGACAAGAACATCGGCAACCTGGAGCTCGACATCTCGAAGCTCCGCGCCGACATCATGGCGCACAAGGAGCAGATCCAGACGCTCTCGACCCAGCTCGAGCAGACCCGCACGCGCAACAACGAATTGCAGCACATCGCGTCGGTTGCCCGCGCCGTCGCCTTCCAGCTCAACGTCAAGCTCGCCGAGGTCGAGGACGACCTGCACAATTCCAACACCACGGTGGCCAAATCGCAGCAGGACATCGCCGCGCTGACCAAGGACCTCAACGACAGCAAGGCGCGCCTGGCGCTGGTCCGCGACAACCATCCCGAGATCTACCAGGTCCTGATGGACGACAGCGGCTCGCACAAGTTCGTGCAGGGCGTCGTCGCCGCGGTCAACACCAACCCCCAGGGCCAGCAGGACCTCGTCATGCTGACCATCGGCAAGGAAGAGGGCGTCGAGGAAGGCCTCGAGTTCATCGTCTTCCGCGGCAACCAGTACATCGTGAAGGTGCGGGCCGAGAAGGTCCTCAACGACATGGTTGCCTGCCGGGTGATCCCGGAGACCTGGAACGCCACCGGCGCCCAGATCAAGGTCAACGATCTCGCCCAGAACCGTCTCTGAGCCCCGGCAAGGAAACGACATGGAAGAGAACGACAAGACCTACATGTGGCTGATGATCATCGCCTTCGTGGCGCTGCTCGTCGCGACCGGCTTGGCGCTGGCCGAGCTCGGCGAGCTCAAGCAGCCGCTGCCGAGCGTCGACAAGTTCTTCGAGTAACTGGTCGTGGGGGAGTGGCATCAGGCCGCGTCCCCCACGTAACGCGCCTTCGGCGCTGCCCCCTTCATGGAACGGGCCCTGGGAGCCGGCGGGAGACCGCCGGCTCGCTGTTTTTCAAGGACGCAGGTCGGGCACTGGGCTTAGAACACCAGGTCGCCGGCAGTCATCGCCGTGGCTTCGCGTTTGGGCATCGCTTCGAGCTGGCGGCGGGCGTCCTCCATGGCTGAGACGGCCCACCACATCACCGTGCCGGCGACGGTCGCGTACCAGGTGCCGGGGCCTCCGAGCAGGCCGCCGCTGTCGATGACCATCTCGCCGTGGTCGAGACGATAGGCGACGAAGCCGTGCCGGCCGGCGGCTTCGAGATCCTCGGGCAGGGACATCGCCTCGGGAAGCTCGGCGCGCGCCAGGGCCATCGCCCCGAGGCGGCCGATCGCCCGCCAGCTCGCCGCGCTCCGGCTGACGCCGACGCCGAGCGCTCCTGGCGGCAGTTCAGCCAGGGCGGCGCGCGTCGCCGCGTGCTCGGCGAAGCCGGCGCTACGCCCGCGGTGCGCGGCGATGCCGGCTGGATCGCTGGTCAGCACCAGTTCGCCGCCGACCCAACCGGCATGCATGTCCACCAGCGAGATCAGGCCGTGCCAGGTGCAGTCGCCGTCGTCGCGCAGGCCCAGTGATGGCGCAAGAGCGGTGAGCAACCGGTGCGCATCGGCCTGCTGCATGCCCACCGCGCAGGTGATCGCCGGAAGCAGCGGACCATCGACCGCGTAGACGAGGAGGTCACCTTCGCAGGTGGCGAGCAGATCTCCGATCGGAGGCAGAGAGACCGCGGCGAGCGCCGTATCGAGCCCTTCGCATCCGGGCACACTGGCAGCGAACGGCGCGAACGCCCGCTTGGCCAAGGTCGGCTCCATGCGACAGGTGAACGCGCACAAGGTGTCCACGGGCAAGGTCGCGAGCAGCTCACGGCGCGCGGCCGGCCAGGCGACTCCGCCGAACGAGGCCGCATCGCGCGCGGGGAAGGGGATGACCAGGCGTTCACGCACGCCGATGGGATCGAGGCGCAGGCTGGCCGAGACCGCGGGCGGCTGCAGCGTCGCCGCCGTACCGAAGCGCGTCATCAAGCGGGCCAGCGAACGCGGGTGCAGTTCGAGCTCGCAGCAGCCGTCGGGCCACCGGGCTCCGGCGCGCGGCGCGGCAGCCAGCGGTGCGACCACCGGGCCGGGGATGGCGGTGGTGAAGACGAAGAGCTGGTCGAACTGGGTGATCTGGCCGCTACCACCGATCCAGGCGCGGGTCGCGCGGTCGAGCGGGGTTTCGCAGGGATAGAACGCGCCGCACCAGCGGGCTACGGACGCGCAGTCGCCGATGGTCTCGGCGGCGACTGCCAGTCGCGGCGTGGCCGCGTTCTCGGGGAGCGTCACCCCGGCGACCAGGCGACGGATGCCGCTCGATGCGCTCACCACATCCGCGGTCGGCGGCAGCACGCGCGCCATCCGGGTCATCACCGCGGATGCCCACGGTGCATCGGCCAGGCGCGGGTACGGCGTGGCGACGAGCCGCGCACGGCTGCGCGGCAGGTCATTCAGCCGGAGGATCGCTGCCGGGTCGACCGGAAGATATTGGGTCGCGTCGGCGGCAGCAGCAGCTGTGCCCAGCGCCATCGCGATGCATGCCAGCGCGGCGCGAACGCCGTGAGCGAGTGGGTGTCCAGCCATGAAGCGCCTCCATTCCAATC
This sequence comes from Planctomycetota bacterium, assembly GCA_013816645.1. Lineage (GTDB taxonomy): Bacteria > Planctomycetota > UBA11346 > UBA11346 > UBA11346 > JACDEC01. The sequence goes on along the minus strand of JACDEC010000148.1, from coordinate 298 downwards.
ACGTCCAATCCAATCCATCTGCACGCCGTCGATACACGACCCTACCAACCCAGGCGTTCAGCTCGCACTGCGCGCGAACGACCAGGTCGCGCCATCCTTCGCATCCTGCACCACGATGCCGAGCCGTCCCAGGCCGTCGCGGATCTGGTCGGATGCGGCGAAGTCGCGCTGCTCGCGCGCCCGCTGGCGCAGATCGAGCATCACCGCCATCAGCGCGGCGACGCGGTCGTCGACCGCGCCGGTCTGCGCCCAGGTGCTGCCCTCCTTGGCGTCCTTCACCGCGATGCCGGCCTTGGCC
>JACDEC010000147.1 GCA_013816645.1 Planctomycetota bacterium | reverse complement strand
CGCCGCCCGCATCCGACGCATCCTCGGCCTCTCCGGCGGGGCCATCCCGTTCACGCGCACCGCCTGAGCAGGTAGCCGAGCGCGCGGCGCGCGATCCGACCGGCGAAGCCAGTCGGGGAGCCCTGCTGGCCTTTCACGCCACCCCGGTAGAGTCCCCGACCCATGGCCCGGACCCTGATTCGCGTCGACGACATCCACAAGGCCTACGGTCCGCAGAACGTGCTCGATGGCGCCTCGCTGGATATCCAGGAGGACTACAAGCTCGGCGTGATCGGCCGCAATGGCGCCGGCAAATCGACGCTCTGCCGGCTGATCCTCGGCGAGGAGGAAGCCGACGCCGGCCGCATCATCCGCCACGACGATCTGCGCCTGAGCTACCTCGAGCAGAAGGACCCGTTCCTCGCCGGCGAGACCGTGCTCGACTTCCTGATGCGCTATTCCGAGCGCGAGGACTGGCGCTGCGGCAAGCTCGCCGGGCGTTTTCTGCTGAGGCAGGACCAGCTCGCCAAGCAGGTGGCGTCGCTGTCGGGCGGTTTCCAGACCCGCGTCAAGCTGTGCGCGATGCTGCTGCGCGAGCCCAACTTCCTGATCCTCGACGAGCCGACCAACTACCTCGATCTGCGCACCTTGATGCTGCTCGAATCGTTCCTGCGCGACTGGGACGGCGGGTTCATGATCGTCTCGCACGATCGCGAGTTCCTCAAGAAGACCTGCACCGAGACCATCGAGGTCGACCACGGCCGCATCGAATTCCATCCCGCGCCGGTCGAGGACTACCTCGCCTACAAGGAGGAGCAGAAGAAGCAGGCCGAGCACCACAACGCCAGCGTCAGTCTGCGCGCCAAGCAGCTGCAGGAGTTCGTCGACAAGAACCGCGCCAAGGCCTCGAAGGCCAGCCAGGCGCAGTCGAAGATGAAGATGCTCGATCGCCTGCAGTCGATCACCATCGAGCACGCCTCGGCGACCGTGGCGATCACCGTCCCGCCGACCGAAGCCCGCACCGGCGCCGCGTTCCGCGCGATCGGCCTGGGCGTCGGCTATCCCGGGAAGATCATCGCATCGGGGATCGAACTCGAGGTCGAGCGCGGCAAGCACGTCGCGGTGCTCGGCGACAACGGCCAAGGCAAGACCACCCTGCTGCGCACCCTCGCCGGCGAACTGCCCGCGCTCGCGGGCGCGATCAAGTGGGGGCACGCGGTGCGCATCGGGCACTACGCCCAGCACGTCTACCAGGCCCTGCCCCCGGACCTCACCGTGCAGCGCTACCTCGAAAAGGCGGCGACCGAGGCCCCGGGGCACACGACCTCGCAGCAGGTGCTCGATCTCGCCGGCGCCTTCCTGTTCCGCGGCGAGGCCGCAGCCAAGCGCATCGGCGTGCTCTCGGGCGGCGAGCGCTCGCGCCTGCTGCTCGCCGGACTGCTGCTCGGGCGCTACGCCGTCCTGCTGCTCGACGAGCCGACCAATCACCTCGACTTCGACACCGTCGAGGCGCTCGCCGCGGCGCTCGAGGGCTACAACGGGACCATCGTCTTCGTCAGCCACGACCGCACCTTCGTCAGCCAGGTCGCCAGCGACATCATCGAGGTCCGCGACGGACGCGTCACGCTCTACGGCGACGGCTACGACGCCTACTGCTGGCGCGTCGAGCAGGAGGTCCGTTCCGAGGCCGCCGCTCCGGCGGTCGCCGCCCCCGCGCCCGAGCGCCGCGACAATCGTGATCGACAGGAGCGCCTGCAGAAGGCGCGCAACCAGATCAAGGTCGCCGAGCGCGACATCGCCAAGCTCGAGGCCGAGCGCGATCGGCTGATCCAGCGCATGGCCAGCGATCCCGTTGGCAGCGGCGCCAAGGATGGCCCGCGCCTGCAGACGGTCGTCGACGAATTGGAGCGGCTGGAGGCGAGATGGCTCGAGGCGGGGCAGGCGGTGCAGGAGTTGGAGAAGTAGGCGTCGCACGCGGACAGGCTCCAGTGGCTGACTGAGAGGCCCCTGAATTGGCTGACTCATAGGCCCCTGAACGGGACAGGACGCTATCGATGCGTTCCTCGGCGCTGCGCGCCTGCGGGGACGCATCTGTCGCTGGGCTGCGCGTTCACGTCGGGGTTCTCGCCGGAGCGGCTGCGAGCCCCGACGGGACAGGACGCTATCGATGCGTTCCTCGGCGCTGCGCGCCTGCGGGGACGCATCTGTCGCTGGGCTGCGCGTTCACGTCGGGGTTCTCGCCGCGGGGCGCGGCTGCGAGCCCCGACGGGCGTGTCAGGCGAGTGGCCCAGTTGGTGGCACCCGGCGATTGTCGTGGATAATGGGTACCGGAGACCCTCATGGGCACTACCTCATCGCATCCGCCTGCCACACCCGGCACGCTCACCATCCGCCGCGCCGGCGAGCGCGGCCACGCCGACCATGGCTGGCTCGATTCGTGGCACAGCTTCTCGTTCGCGTCGTATGACGATCCCCGGCACATGGGTTTCCGCAGCCTGCGGGTGATCAACGATGACCGCGTGGCCGCCGGGCGCGGCTTCGGCATGCATCCGCACGAGGACATGGAGATCATCACCTACGTGCTCGACGGAGAGCTCGCCCATAAGGACAGCCTCGGCAACGGCTCGCTGATCAGGCCCGGCGATGTCCAGCGCATGAGCGCCGGGACGGGCATCACCCACAGCGAGTTCAACCCATCGCCGTCAACCGCGGTGCGTCTGCTGCAGATTTGGATCGAACCCGCGCGCGTGGGCGTGGCGCCGAGCTACGAGCAGAAATTCTTTCCGCGCGCTGATCGCGAGCATCGCCTCCGCCTGATCGCCTCGCCCGATGGTCGGGATGGTTCAGTGACCATCAACCAGGATGCCTGCGTGTACGCTGGGATCCTCAGCGCGGGTGATCGCGCCGCGCACCGGGTCGCGGCGGGCAGGCACGCGTGGATCCAGGTGGCGCGGGGAGCCATCGCTCTCGATGGGCAGCCGCTTGTCGAGGGCGATGCCGCCTCGCTCAGCGGAGCCGCGGGACTCGAATTCACCGCGTCCGAGGACGCGGAGCTGCTGGTGTTCGACCTCGGATAGGCCCGGCGCTATTCGGAGCGCGGGCGCAGGGGATCCGGATCCTCCTCGGCTTCCTGCTCGCTGGCCACGCGCACCTCGAAGCGGGTATCCTCGACCGCGCCCCAGACGCGGCCATCGCGGCTGCAGGCGACGTCGAGTTCGTAGCGGTTGCCGGGTTCGGTCTTGTCCAGCAACGAGGCGAGCATGCCCTCGCGGCGATCGAGGATGATGCGGTTGGTGCCCGGGACGAAGGCGTCGTCGACGTTGGCGAAGACCGCCGATCCGAGGTTGCGCGGCATCTTCCAGGGACGGCGCTCGATGAGTCGGATGTAGATCGCCTGCACCGGCTTTCCTGGGGGCAGGTCGAGGCGCAGTTCGAAGCGGTCCTGGTCGATCTGGCGCATGCGCAGCGAGCCGATGTCGGCGAGCGGGTCGGCGTTGGGGCGCGCTCCCGAGCGGTCGATGTCGATGATGCGCTGCACACGCTCGGGCAGGGGGTCGACGGCCACCGTGGCCACGCCCTCCTCGCGCAGGTTGCCGAAGGCGTAGCTCGAACCCTGGATGACGTACGACACCTTCTCTTCCGGCAGGCGCAGGCGGAGCAGGCGGCTCAGTTCATGGCCATAGAGCCGGCTGCTGAACAACCGGCTGACCTCGCGCGCCCGGGCGCGCACGTCGGTCTCGCGCTGCGCCGCTTTCCAGGATGTGGCGATCTGCTCGGCGGCGAACAGCACCGACCCCTTGCGCAGTTCGACATTCACGGCGTAGAGCGGAACATTGGCCACGGTTTCGAGCAGGTGCTGCGCCCGCCAGCGCAGCCGGCGTATGCGGGTCGCCCAGCTGCCGGCGGGAACGCCGAAGGCGAGTTCCAGCGTCGGCCACATCTGGTCGCGCGGCGTGCCGATGAAGCGCTCGATCTGCTCCTGGCTGTAGGTGACCTGGTAGTAGAAGCTGGTCCGGCCGTAGTTCACCGCCAGTTCGGGCGGTTTGCGATAGGCCGGATCATCGCGGCGTTCGAAGCCGTCGGGGTCGCGGAAGCGCGGCAGCCGACGGTCGGGAAGCCAGCGCGGCGGGCGCGGGAAGAATCCCGGGCGGTTCGCCGCCGTCTCGACCTCGCTGATGTACTCGTGCACCTCGGTCCCCGAGGTGTCGGTGTCCGTGACCTCGCCTTCGACGGTCAACGTGACGGCGTCGGGCAGCGCACGATCGAAACGGTCGAGATCGACGTTGTAGCGGAAGCTCTGGCGGAAACGTTCGTTGACGCCCCAGACGAAGCGCCAGCGCTGGTTGTTGGTGGCGGTCGCCCGGTACATGCGTCGGGGTCCGCCCGCCGTCTCCACGACGATGTCGGAGTCGTCGCGTTCCGAATTGTGGTTGTGGCGATAGACGAAGGCGTATCGCGTCGATGACGAACGGATCGCACGGTCGAACGCGGTATTGCGGGTGCCGACGCGCCGCACCGGTGCGTCCTCGGGCTGAGCGCGCCAGCGCGTGCCACCCGCGTGCTCGTGCGAGAGCGAGAGCAGGCCGTGGGTGGCTCGGTCGTAGGCCGCGCGTCCCTGCGGACTCTCGAGATCGTAGCGGAAGACGATGTCGTAGCCCTTGCCGCGTTCCTTGCGCGCCTCGAAGGAGAACGGCATCAGCGAGGTATGGCGTTCGTTCAGGCTGACGCCCAACAGGCTGACGCCGCCGAACAACTCGGTCGAGTTGGCGTTGAAGGCGGCGGAACGGCCGAATCGCGCGACCTCGGTGACCTTGACCTGCGCCCAACGTTCGTCCTCGCGCCAGACGCTGACCCGGAATTCGCCGCTGACGAAGATCTTGAATGCCAGGTCCGCCGACAGCGTCTTGGTGATGCGGCTGAGATCCAGGTTCCACGAGATCACCGGCCCGACGTCGAGCGTGCCGCGCCCAGCGTAGGAGAGGATCTCGCCGGGACGGATGCGGTCGATCCAGTCGGCCTGGAGCGGCGTGCGCGCGGGGATGACCAAGGCGTTCCACAGACGGCCATAGCGCGCGCGCGAAAGGGCGTCGAAGGTCTGTTCGCCCGGGTCGATGCGCACGGTCGGTGTCTTGGCGGGGACCGCGGGCGCTTCGCTGGCCGCTGCCTGCGCGGTGCGCTCGCGCGCTGTCTTCATCTCGGCCAAGCGCGCCTTCAGCGAGGTGAGCTTCACGTACTGCTTGGGGAGCGCCTGGTGGATGTGGATGAAATCGAGGGAGCTCGAACTGCCGACGCCGAACGACACGCTCAAGTTCGCCCCGGGGATGCCGTTCTCGTTGTAGACGGGGTAGGAGCCGCTCATGCGGAAGTGGTCGACCACGGTGTAGCTGCCGAGCACGTCGTGGTTGGCGAACACGCGTCGCCCGGCGTTCAGGCCGACGGTGCCTTCGGCGACATCGACTTTCAGGAGATCGACGTCCTCGAGCAGTTCGAAGATCGCTTCGGAGAGCTTCTCGCGCTGGTTGCTCAAACCGCTGAGCCGCGCGTGGCGCCACGGATCAGCCGCTTGGCTGTACGGAGTGCGCTTCGGCGTGCCCGTGCCGCCGCTCGCGGCCTGTTCGGCGGCGAAGCCCGCGGCGGTGCATCCACCCGCCAATATCGCGGCGATCGCCGCACGCTTCATCGCTGGGGTCCCTCGGACGCAGCATAGCGGGACCCTCGGGCCACGGATATGCCGCAGCGGCGCATGGGATGGCGTGTGAGACTCTTCACGGGCTTGGCTCGCTGATCGTCCGACGCTCGCGCTGGCCTAATCAGCGACCGTGGTCTTCGCCATGTCCGGGTGAGCCGGGGGATAGCGCAGGTCGAGGTTCTCGAGCGCTTGGCGGACCACCCGCGCGACGAGGTGGTTGCGGATCCATTTGCGGTTGGCGGGGATGACGTGCCAGGGGGCGTGCTTGGTGCTGCAGGCGCGCAGGGCGTCCTGGTACGCGGCCTGGTAGTCGTTCCAGCGGGCGCGCTCGTCGAGATCCCCGGGGTTGAACTTCCAGTGCTTGGTCGGGTCCTTGAGGCGGTCTTCCAGGCGCTGCTTCTGCTCGTCCTTGGAGATGTGCAGGAAGAATTTGAGCACCGTGGTGCCGTTCTCGCTGAGGTGACGCTCGAAATCGTTGATCTGGCGGTAGCGCCGAGCGCAGGTGTGCGCATCGACAATGCCGTGGACGCGCGTGACCAGCACGTCTTCGTAGTGCGAACGGTTGAAGATGCCGATCTGGCCTTTCGCCGGAACCGCATGGTGGACCCGCCACAGGAAGTCGTGGGCAAGCTCCTCGCTCGTCGGCTTCTTGAAGCTGGTGGCCTTGATGCCCAGCGGATCGATGGTGCCGAACACCTTGCGCACCGTCGAGTCCTTGCCGCCGGTGTCCATGGCCTGGAGCACGATGAGCAATGCGTGCCTCGCATCGGCGTAGAAGATCTCCTGGAGCTCGTCGATGCGCTCGAGGTCGGCGGCGGTCTGCGCTTCGATCGCCTTGCGATCGAGCTGTCCCGGTCCGTCTGGATCGATGGTGGCGAGTGAGAAAGCGGCGCCGTCGACGGGAACCCGGCAGCGCGCGTGGAGATCGATTTTTCGTGGCACGGTCGGCGCAGCATCTCGCATCTGCGCGCGCGGCAAGCATTAGCCCCAACGTTGCCGGCTTTGCCGGCGAGAGCTGGTTCCCGGCCGCTAGCCTGGAGCGACTGCACGCACCCCCGAGGAACTCCATGCCCCGCTCAGTCGACTTGGCCGTGATCTCCGACGTCCACCTCGGTACCCCGTCCTGCAAGGCGGAGGCGCTGCTCGGCTACCTCGACGACCTGCGCCCGGCCGAGCTGGTGCTCAATGGCGACATCGTCGACCTGCGCGAACTGCGCCGTGGCTTCTGGCCAGCCGCCCACACCGAGGTCATGCGCCGCCTGCTCGCGTTCGCGGCCGACGGCGTGCCGGTGCACTACGTCACCGGCAACCACGACCACGTCCTGCGGCTGTTCTCCTCGTTCAAGGCCGGATCGATCCACCTCGTCGACCATCTCGAGCGCAACCTCGGCGGTCGGCGCACCTGGTTCCTCCACGGCGATCTCATCGAGAAGGGCATGGGCACGCCGGCGCTGTTGCGCGCCGCCGGCTGCGTCGCCTACAAGCTGCTGCGCGGCGCCGAGCGCGCCAACGA
>JACDEC010000674.1 GCA_013816645.1 Planctomycetota bacterium | reverse complement strand
GCGCTGCTGCGCGCGCGCCTGCGCATGCCGCACGATGCGATGCATCCCGGCATCCGCGCGGTTCGCGACCACATCTCGGCTGTTCCCGAAGAGCGCACCAGCGCCGCGGCCCTGGCGCGACGCGCCGGGTTGGCGCCGTCGCGCTTCCACCAGTTGTTCGCGCAGCAGGTCGGGCACACCCCGATGCGCTTCCAGGAGGAATGCCGCATGGACCGCGCGCGGCGACTGCTGCTCAGCGGCGAACTGCCGGTCGCGGCGATCGCCGAAGCCTGCGGCTACGGTGACGCGTTCCACTTCTCGGCGCGCTTCCACAAGGTGGTGGGCTGCTCGCCCAGCGCCTATCGGATCAGGCCGCGCTGAAGCCGACGGCGCTGGCGCAACTCAGCGCGCGGTCATCGCCGCAGCCGCGCCCTGGGCATAGACCGGCGCGGGCGCGGCCCCGGATGCGTCGCTCAGCGCCAGGATCCGCCGGCGCCGCTCGGGCAGCCGGGCCATCAACTCGCTGGTGAAGCGCTGGTTCTGGCTGCCCCAGTCGGCCATCCACGAATGGCTGTAGCAGAAGTACAGCGTGCGGCGCAGCCGGCCCGAGGTGTTGACCATCGAGCCATGCGCGACCGCCTCGCTGAAGATGATGGCGTCGCCCGGATCGGCGATGACCGGGACCAGCGGCGGATTCTCGTGGGGATGATTGCCCCACGGGCGCGGGAAGTTGCTCTTGTGCGAACCGGGGATCGCGGCGAAGCAGCCGTCCTCGGGTCCGCAGGGCAGCAGCGGGAAGACCGCCTTGGTCAGCGGCGAGTAGAGCTGGCCGTTGACGCAGCCGTAATGGGTCTGGTGGACCAGCGGCGTGCCGCCCATGTGCAGGCCGGTGTAACCGGTCGTGCTGCGGGTGATCGAGTAGGCGTGGTTGAGCCGGAACATCCCGCCGGTCAGCGCGGCGATCACCGCCAGGACATCGGGGACGTCGATGAAGTCGGCGAAGCAGGGATCGGCGTCGAGCACGCCGGAGAAGTACTGGTCGTGCGGGAAGCGCGGCGCGCCGAGCGTCACGTTCTTCGGCAATGACTCGGTAGGCAGCGCCTCGATCTTGGCCAAGGCCGTGTTGGCGGCGGCGATCTGCGCGGCCGGCACCACCTGACGCAGGATCACGAAACCCTGGAGGTCGAAGAGGTAGCGTTCGGCGTCGGTGAGCGGGCGGATGGCGGGCTGGTCGGTCATGCGCCCATCCTACCAGGAAAACGCCCCTTTCGGCAATGCCGCGCTCGTGCTCGGGGCTTTCGCATTCCTGCTCGCCTGCCCGTCGGATATCACTGCGCCATGGCCAGCGGCATCGCCTCGATCCCGGTGGGCATCCTCGGCTTCAACGGACAACCCGACGCCGAACCCGCGGACTGCCGACCCCTGGTGATGGGCCGCACGCTCGAAGCCGGGCAGCAGCCGTTCCACTGGCGCAACCACGACCGACCCAGCACCTGGTGCCTGCACTACACCCTGGCGGGGTCGGGCATGTTCCGCGACGACGCTGCCGGCGGCGATCAGCCGGTGCCGGCGGGCAGCGCCTTCATCGTGCCCTTCCCCTCGGCGACCAGCTACTGGCTGCCGCCCGGTGGCCGCTGGGAGTTCGTCTGGCTGCTGGTGGGCGGCGCGCTGGCCGAGCGGCACGCGCAGGTGCTCTTTCGCGCGCACGGCCCGCTATGGACGCTGCCCGCGAACAGCCCGGTGATCCGCCTGCTGCACGAACTGCACGGCCTGGCCGCGAGCGGCGCCGATGATCCCTGCACCGGTTCGGCGCTGTGCTACCGGCTGATCGCCGAGCTGTGGCGCCAGCACCGCCAGGCTACCGGCCTGCCCGCCGAGATCGCCGACGCCTGCGACCACGCTCTGCGCAACCTCGACGATGGCGGACTCGGCGTCGCTGCGCTGGCCAAGCGGGCGGGCTGTTCGCAGGCGCATTTCTCGCGTCTGTTCCACCGCCACGTGGGCAGCGCGCCCTACGCCTGGATCCTCGACCAGCGCCTGCGCCTGGCCATGGACCTGATCAGCGCCGGCAGCGACCTGCGCGATGCCGCGCGCCGCGCGGGCTTCGCGTCCTACGCCAATTTTAGCCACCGCTTCAGCCAGCGCTTCCGCATCACCCCGAGCAGCCTCGCCCGGGGACGGGAAACCTGATCAGCCTTCGATGCGCGCGACCACCGCGACGTGCTGGCCGCGCACCACCGGGCTGACCCAGGCGCTGGCCAGCAC
>JACDEC010000673.1 GCA_013816645.1 Planctomycetota bacterium | reverse complement strand
CGGCGCGCACCACGAGTTGCGCGCCGTCGAGGGTCAGCACCGCGGCCAGGTCGAAGGGGATGACCTCGGCGAGCGCGTCGAGCGCGCTGTCGAGCAGGGTCGCCAGGTGCTGGGGCTGGCCGGCGAGCAGCGCGACCTCGCGCAGGTCGGCGGTCAAGGCGTCGGCGTCGCTCATCGCCGACCAGCCTAGTCGGCAGATCCGCCGCGCCACCCGCGGGAGGGTGGTGACGCACGTGCCCCCGCCAGGGGTGGCAATGCGCACAGTCGAGCGACGATTGCCGACCCCACGGGGCGAACCCGCGGCCCGAGGATCCTCGTCCATGCGCGTCATGTGCGTCCACGCCCACTTCGACGACTACGAGTTCACCTGCGCGGGGACCTTCGAGCTGCTCAAGCGCCGGCACGGCGACGCCCTGCGCGCCCGGGTGGTGGTGTGCACCGACGGCGCGGCCGGCCATCACTTCCGCACCCGCGCCGAGACCGCGGCGATGCGCCTGCGCGAGCAGGAGGAATCGGCCCGCCGCGGCGGCTACGAGTTCCGTCAGCTGCGCTATCCCGACGGATCGATCCCTCGTGAAGCCTGCCTGGCGGTGTCGACGCCGCTGCTCGCCGCGCTGTGGCGGGAGATCCGCGACTTCGCGCCCGACTACCTGTTCTGCCCGCCGGTCGCCGCCGGACCGTTGGCCGGCATCCACGTCGACCACGAGACCGTCGGCCAGGCGGTGCGCCGCGTGGCCTACATGGTCAACGTGCCGCACGCCTTCACGCCCGAGTACCCCGCCGACGAGACGCGCTCGCAGCGCTGCCCGGTGCCGGTGATCATCAACGCCTACGATCACTACCTCAAAGGCGACCTGCGCCACGATCTCGCCGTCGACATCGACGCCGCCTTCGATCGGGTCGCCGAGCTCAGCTACTGCCACCGCTCGCAGATCGAGGAGTGGCTGCCCTGGGTGTCGTCGCCGATCCCGTTCGTGGCGCCCACCGATCTCGCCGACTGGAGTCGCCTGCTGCGCGCGCGCCTGCTCGGCCACCTCGGCCGCTCCGGTCTGCCCGCCGAACGGGTATTCGAGCTGTTCTGCGTGACCTCGTGGGGAGCGGTGCCGACCACCGCCCGGCTGCTCGCCGACCTGCCCGGGGTCGATGCCGCGGCCAGCAACCTCGAGGCGCTGCGCCGACGGCTTGGCGAGCGTCATCCGACCGATGCAACTGGTCAGGTCCGGCGCCCGTAGTCGCCTGCGCTCCAGTAATCTGGTGGGTGGAGACGCCCATGCGAACCAACGCCACTGCCAAAGCTCTCAAGGCCAAGGCCGTCAAGGCCGTCAGGACGATCACTCCCAGCGCATCCGCCGGCAAAGGCGCGAAAGCCGCGAAAGGCGCGATCGTCGACCGCGACCAGAAGGCGTCCATGTTCCGTCCCGGACCGGCGCCGCGCGTCGAGCCATCGACCCGTGGCGCGAACCAATGGACCTCGGGCAGGCGCGACAAACGCAAGAGTCGCTGAGCCCCATCGCCTGATCGCCGGCCTAGCATGGGGCCCGGGCACGCGCTACGCTGACCGTTGATGCCCTCGTGCTATTTCACCTGTACGTCGTGGGTCGTCGAGTCGCCTGAAGACCATGCTCGGCTGATGGCGCAGGCGCGGCGCGGTGCCGCGATCATCGGGGCCAAACCGGTGTTGTCGCCGCTCACCGGGCGCTTCCAGGCGCCCGAGTCGTGGCTGCCGGTCGAAGAACGGGTGGCCGATCTCGATGCCGCTTTCTCGCACGACCTGCTCTGGCCGGTGCGCGGCGGGCACGGCGCCATCCACCTGCTGCCCGCCCTGCTCGCGCGTCGCGAGACGCGCGCGCCGCTGCTGATCGGCTACAGCGACGTCACCGTGCTGCACGCGGTCTGGCGGGCGCGGGGCTGGGGCGAGACCTGGTACGGCGCGGTCACCGCGGTCGAACAGGCCGGACGCGCCGCCGACACGATCTCGGCGCTGGCCCAGGGCCGCGGCTACCAGCGCCAGGCCGGCATCGATCCCGGGGTGCGCGTGCTCAATCCCGGCCGCGCCGAAGGTCCGCTGGTCGTCGGCTGCCTGGCCGTGCTCGCCTGGCTGGTCGGCACCGCCGCCGCCCGGCCGTTCGCCGGCTGCATCCTCGCCATCGAGGACGTCGAGCTCACCCCGTTCATGGCCGACTATGCGCTGCACCAGTTGTACTACGCCGGATTGCTCGCCGGCGTGGCCGGGCTGGTCGGCGGCGGCT
>JACDEC010000672.1 GCA_013816645.1 Planctomycetota bacterium | reverse complement strand
GTCGGGGGTCGGAGGGTGGGGGTCGGCGCACGCGTCGTGCAGCGCGCTGATGAAGCTCAGCGAGGCCGCGCTCCCTGAATGTCGATCGGCCCTACCGTCACGGCATGCAACGCCGCACACTGCGCGACGCTCCCACCGTGAGCCCCGAGGCTTCGGCCTTCGTTCGTTGCATGCTGCTCGCCTTGCCGGCCGGCCTCGCGCTGTGGTCCGCTGCCGCTTGGGCGATCATCGCGCTGGTGCGCTGAGGTCCTCCTGCCGCCGGCCCCCAGCCCCCGGCCCCCGGCCCCCGGCCCCCGCCCCCCGTCCCGACCTACTCCGCGGTCTCGACCTTATCGGTCCGATAGCGGATGTAGACCACGTGGTCCATCTCCGAGCCGGGCTCATTGTCGGTGGACAGGTAGTCGCGCTCGAGCGACTTGAGCTCGATGCCGTCGACGCTGGCAGCGGGGATCTCGCCGAGGAAGCGGTTGGCCAGGGTCTCGAGCTGCTCGAAGCTGTTGGCGGCCTCCTCGAGCAGGGAGATGATCCGGATCTGGACGCGTTCTTTGGAGGCCTCGGTCATGGGAGGGGCTTTGTATCCCGGTGGGGGGTAGCCACAAGCCACACGGACGGTTGCTTCGAAGGTCGCTCAGGGACGCGCCGACGCATTGCCTGCCCCCCCTCCACTCCTAGGGTACCACCCGCTCTGCGCAGGGGGTTCCGGGATGATCACGATCAGCGACGTCAGCATGGCGTACGGCAAGAAGGTGCTCTTCGAGAAGGTCTCGATGCGCCTGACCGCGGGCAACTGCTACGGGCTGATCGGCGCCAACGGCACCGGCAAGTCGACCTTCATCAAGATCCTCTCCAAGGAGGAGGAGCAGACCACCGGCGTGGTGGTGGTCGATCCCGGCAAGCGCATGGGCCAGTTGCGCCAGGTCATCGTCGGCTACGAGGACCAGCGCGTGCTCGACGTGGTGCTGCAGGGCCACACCGAGTTCTGGAAGATCCAGAAGGCGATGGACACGCTCTACGCCAAGGGCGACTTCACCGACGCCGATGGCCAGCGCGTCGCCAAGCTGCAGGAGCAGCTCGAATCGCTCGACGGCTACAGCCAGGAGACCAACGCCGCGCAGGCGCTCCAGGACCTCGGCATCGTCGCCGCGCTGCACCAGAAGCAGATGGGCGAGCTCGACAACGCCCAGAAGGTGCGCGTGCTGCTCGCCCAGGCGTTGTTCTCCAAGCCCGACCTGCTGCTGCTCGACGAGCCGACCAACAACCTCGACATGCCGGCGATCGTCTGGCTTGAGAACTTCATCGCCAACTACGAGGGCTGCGTGGTCGTGGTCAGCCACGACCGCCACTTCCTCAATCGCGTGTGCACCCACACCTGCGACGTCGACTTCAAGACCATCCGCGCCTTCGCCGGGTCCTACGACCTGTACATGGCCCAGGAGCAGCTGGCGCGGGCCCAGCGCAGCAAGGAAGTCGGGCGCATCGAGCGCCAGGTCGAGAAGCTCAAGCTGTTCGTCGAGCGCTTCAAGTCGAACGCCGCGCGCAGCAAGCAGGCGACCAGCCGCGTCAAGCAGATCGACGCGCTGTCCCTGCAGAAGGTCCAGCCGTCGAGCCGCGTGGCGCCGCGCCTGTTCTTCAAGGTCGCCAAGCCGTCGGGCCAGGACGTCATCAAGTTCACCGACGTCGACTTCACCTACCCCGATGGCGACCGCCAGCTGGTCAGCAAGCTCTCGCTGCGCCTCGATCGCGGCGACCGCATGGCGATCGTCGGCCCCAACGGCATGGGCAAGACCACCATCGTCAGGCTGATGATGCAGGAACTCCTACCGACCAAGGGCAAGGTCGAGTGGGGCATGACCACCACCCGCGGCTACTTCCCGCAGGAAGGCGGGCACCTCTTCAAGCAGAAGGACCTGACGATCCTGGAATGGATCAAGCAGTACACCGACAACCAGGACATCAACAACATGCGCTCGATGCTCGGGCGCATGCTCTTCTCGGGCGACGATGCCAAGAAGCTGGTCGGCGTGCTGTCCGGCGGCGAGAAGGTCCGCTGCCTGCTCAGCATGGTGATGCTCCAGGAAGCCAACGTGCTCGTGCTCGACGAACCGACCAGCCACCTCGACCTCGAATCGATCGAGGCGCTCCAGGAATCGCTCGAGGAGTTCCAGGGCACGCTGGTGTTCGTGTCGCACGACCGCGAGTTCGTCGACGACCTGGCCACCCGCACCCTGGTGCTCGACGGCAAGAGCATCAC
>JACDEC010000146.1 GCA_013816645.1 Planctomycetota bacterium | reverse complement strand
GGTTAAGGCCTTCCCGTTCGATCCGTACTCTTGCGTTCCACCAGGAGCGCGGCGAGTCGCGCGCCTTGGCCTCGCCGCCGATAATGGCGCGGCGTGGGTTTGGTTAAGGCCTTCCCGTTCGATCCGTACTCTTGCGCTCCACCAGGAGCGCGGCGAGTCGCGCGCCTTGGCCTCGCCGCCGATAATGGCGCGGCGTGGGTTTGGTTCGGAACGAATGGATAGAAGCCATGGACCGAAGATGGTTTCGGTGTACTTCGTGCACATGCGTGCGCCTGAGCCGGGTCTGCGTCCTCCTGTCGCCTTGAAGCACGGCTTCCCGTTCGATCCGGCCTACGGCTACGACGAGGCGGGGCTGCTGGCGATCACCGCGCCGGCCGAGGTCGCGGATTTCGCCGACTTCTGGCGCGGGACGTTCGCGCAGACCATGGCCACGCCGCTGCGCCTGGAAGTCGGCGAGCCGATCGCGGGGGTGGCGGGTCGGGTGGTGCGCGAGGTGCGCTTCGACACGCTCGGCGGCGTGCGCGTCGGGGCGTGGTGGAGCATGCCAACTGACGGTGAGATCGCTGTCGGGTGCGTCACCGGCCATGGTTATGGCGGGCGCGGCGATTGGCAGAATGGTTGGCGTCCCTCGCGTTGCGCCGAGATCCTGCCGTGCGCGCCAGGTTTCAACCTGTCGGCGCGCGCGGACCTCCCCGACACCTCGGACCGCCACGTCATCCACGGCATCGCTTCGCGCGAGACCTACCTGATTCGCGCCTGCGTGGCGTCGATGTGGTCCGCGGCGAGCGCTCTGATCGAACTCGCGCCCGCAGCCGCGGGCCGGCTGCTCTATCTCGGTGGCAGCTTCGCCGGCGGACTCGGTTCCCTGGCGTTGCCGTGGGACGAGCGTTTCGCGGCCGCCTTCATGGAAGTCCCGACCTTCGGCCATCATCCGTTGCGGCTGACCTGCCGGTGCGTCGGCAGCGGCGAATCGGTGCGCAGCTATGCGGCGGACCACCCCGGAGTGATGGACGTGCTCGCCTATTTCGATGCGGCGGTGGCTGCGAGGCGCATCGCCATCCCCACCCTGGTATGTCCGGCGCGCTTCGATCCGGCGGTGCCGCCGCCTGGACAGTACGCGGTCGCCAACGCACTGCCCAACAAGGTGATGATCGCGCTCACCACCGGCCATTTCGACAACCCCGATGGCGCCAGCGACCAGCGCGCGCAACTGCGCGCCTGGCGGTCGTTGGCTGCGGCGCGCGGTCAGACCTGACCACTGGGCGCGTCGTCGGTGGGCTTCCCGCCTCGCCGACCAGGGCGATGACCGACCTCGCCTAGGGATCGAACGAAGGTGCCGGCGGCGGCTCGCCAGCGTCTTCGGGAATCAGGTCGAAGGGCGAATTATTGGGCGTCGGCTGGCCCGCGGCGCCTCCGCGATCGGCGCCGGGACGCGCTGGGGCCGTAACTTCGGCTTCATCGAACTCCGGCTCGGCCTCGGTGGTCGCCCAGGCGACGGCTCCGAGCACCAGGTTGATCAGCAGCAACGGCAGGATGAGGCGGATCCAGCGCGGACTCTTCGGGTGGGCATACCCTTGCGCGAGGAGCATCAGGATGCTTACCAGGACGACGCAGTACTCCAGCACGGCGAGCGATTCGGCGAGCGATCCCGAGAACAGCGCGCCCATGATCAGCGCCCTCGCCGCGCGCATCAGCTCGAATCCGCAGAAGATGCGGCCCAACCATTCCGACCATTCGCCACCAGCGCTGAACCAGATCAGCGCGCCGCTGATCATGATCATCCAGGGGATGATCAGCAGGAAGGCGATGCCGTCGATATTCGGCAGCAGGAGCAGCGCCGGCGCCTCGAGCAGGACCATGGCGGCGCCCGCCCAGCGGATGCCGTTGGGCGTCCAGTCCTTGTCCCACAGGATGGTCGCGACGGCCTGACGGAGGGCGCCCACCACGCCGGTGTCCGAAGCTCCGCCGCCGCCCGCCAAGCGGACGTGGCGGGTGCTGTTGCACGCCGGGCAGAGCGTGAGTTCATCGGTGAACTGGAGCGGGCAGGCCAGGCATTGACGCATGGCCGGTAAACTATGAGGCCAATCGCACGGGCAAGTGAGCGCTCGAGCGCCCGGTAATCAGCCGATCGAGCCTTTGGCGATGTGCAGGTCCTCGCGCAGTTCGACGCGGTCGACCTGGCCATCCTTGATCCACAGCACGCGGTCCGAGATCGCCAGCATCTCGTGGTCGTGGGTCGCGGAGATGACGGTGACGCCCTTCTCCTGCTTCAGCTTCATCATCAGCTCGATCACCTCGAGGCCGGTCTTGGAATCGAGGTTCGCGGTCGGCTCGTCGGCGAGGATGATCGCCGGGTCGTTGGCGAGCGAGCGCGCGATCGCCACGCGTTGCTGCTGACCGCCCGACAGCTCGCTCGGCTTGTTGTCGGGACGGTGGCCGAGACCGACCAGCTTGAGCAGGTCGAAGGCCTTGTGGCGCGCCTCGTCGGCGGGCGTGCCGGCGAAGGTCATCGGCAGCATCACGTTCTCGAGCGCGGTCATCACCGGGATCAGATTGTAGCTCTGGAAGATGTAGCCGATCTTGCGGCAGCGCAGCCAGGCCAGTTCGCGCGCGTCGAGCTGGGCGATGTCGACCTCGTCGATGTAGACTTGGCCGGAGGTCGGACGGTCGAGCCCGCCGATCGCGTTGAAGAACGTCGACTTGCCCGAACCCGACGGACCCATGATCGCCAGGTACTCGCCGGTGTAGATCTCCATGGTCACGCCGCGCAGGGCGTGCACGGGTTCCGGCGATTCGGCCTTGTACACCTTCTTCACGTCGCGCGCGCGCACGATGACATTCTTCCCGGCCGCGTAGGCGATGTGCCGCGGGTCGTTCTCGGGATCCCAGTACTTGTGGAAGACGCTCTTGGTCTCGGTCATGGCGTACGCCTAGTAGGGGAGCTGGAAGATCGAGGCGGACAGAAATTTGATGCCGACCGCGAACATCATGATCAATCCCGCACCGCAGCCGTAGCCAGCGAGCAGCACCGGGGCGAACTGGCGCCAGCGGTCCGGACCGAAGCGCTTGGCCATCACGAAGCGGCCGAACAGCGCGCCGGCGAACTGCACGATCAGCGCCTGGGGGATCGAACCGCCGAGGCCCTTGACCACCCCGTAGATCAGCAGCACGGGTAGGCCGAAGGCCGACAGCGCGGCGTAGGAGAGCATGCCGGTGACGCCGCCGGCGGCGATGACCGCCGGCTTGAGCGCGGCGAGGAAGGGGCTGAACCCGGTCTGGGTCGAGGACAGGATCAGGCACTCGTTGCGCGCCAGCAGGTCCCACATCTGCGAGGCGAAGGGGTAGGCCGCACTGGGGATCGGGCCGAGCGACCAGATCAGCTGGCCGTAGACGATCGACAGGATGAAGAGCACCGGCACGACGAAAATGGTGAGCTTCCAGATCGAGCGGAACGAGCAGCCGACCAGCTCGGCGATGCGGTACTGCATGGTGTCCTCGCCGTAGTTGGCGAGCGGGATCGGCAGCAGCCAGACCTCGATGCCCTTGAAGCCCGAGAGGATGAAGGCGGTCTCGCGCACGTAGGGGATGGCCAGGACCTGACCGGCGAGGCCTTCCAGGCGGGCGGTGACGTAGCTGACGAAGGGGGTGTAGACGAAGGCGAAGAACAGCAGCACCCAGATCAGCTGGCTGCCGCGGAAGTCCCAGTCGAGCAGCCAGCCGCACAGCGCGATGTAGAGCGCGGAGCTGCCGAGGTAGACGGCGATGATCACCCAGGTGCGGATGTCACCGCGGCTGCCCTTGATCGCCACCGGCTTGGCGGTCTCGGCGGCGGCATCGATCGCCGGGCGATTGGACCGGCGCAGCGACGACACGCACTGCCAGATGCCGATCACGCCGACGGCCAGGCCCAGGCCCATGCCGAAGCTGAGGTAGAAGTCGATGTGGTTGGAGAACACGGTCTGCACGGTGTTCATGCCCGGTTTCCAGCTCGGCAGCATGCCCATCGGCAGCAGCACGAATGGATTGACCATCATCATCACCACCAACCCGATGAAGGCCCCGAGCACGCCGAAGAACGGCAGGGCCATGCCGATGAAGAAGTGGCCCATGTCGAAGATCAGGCCGGTCGGCACCGCGGGCAGGATGTTCTGGGTCTGGACCGTGGTATCGAGCCATGGCAGCGGCAGCAGCGTGAACGGTTCCTTGAGGAAGGTTCCGGTCAGCACCGGGATGCCGCCGTAGAGGAACATGAAGACCATGCCGAAGGCGGTGCCGATGCAGAACACCCGCCAGCGCCAGCCTTCCTGCCCGCTCTGGTTCTCGCTGAGCGCGGTGACGCCCGCGGCGCCGATCGGCGCCATCGGGAAGGGCAGCTTTTCGATGTCGCTGGTCACGCGGAACAGGCCATAGCCGAGGATCAGGCCGTCGATCCTGCCGACGATCTGGGTCAGCAGCATCAGTCCGAGCGGCAACGCCCATTCCGTCATCAGGAAGCTGCGGTGGTCGAGCACCGCGCTGTCGCTGGGCGCGTACCACGCTGGGAAGGCCTCGCCGAGTCCGAAGCTGCGTGCGGCGTCCGACTGCACGAGGTACTGGCGCCAGAAGAAGTTCTGGGTCGGGCTCGACACCAGGGTGCCGGCCATGGCGAAGAGGATGAAGATCTCGGCCGGCTTGAGCGCGGTGCGCGCGCGCTTGGCCATCTCCAGGAAGAGGATCACCGTGACCCATTTGGCCGCCGGGCCGATCGACTCCTCGCCGATCGCCATCGACATGTACATCGCCGCCGGGAGCATGATCAGCCCGACGAAGATCGCGCCGAACACCGCCTTCCAGCCGAAGCCCTCCTCGAAGGTCGAGGCCGGTTTGACCAGGTCGCGGTACTGGTTCAGCTCTTTATCGGTGAGCAGGCTCATGCCGGGGCTCCGCCGACCGTTGCGCCATCGCCGGCCGAGGCCAGCCGCTGGCGAGCGGCCTCATCGCCGCCGTCGGCGCGGTAGCGGTCCATGGCTTCGGGCGACAGCGTGCGCCAGACCAGGAACTGCTGACGCAGGTCCTTGAGGAAGGCGATGTTGGTGCGGCGCCAGGCCGCGCGCTGCCCGGACAGCAGGTCGAGGCGCAGGCGGACGGCGAAGATCGCGCGCACGTCGGTCGGCAGCGCTTCGAGCAGCAGGTTCTGGCTGATGCCGAGGTCGAACGGCGCCAGCCAGACCTTGGCGGCGACGCCGAGCCGATCGTCATTGATCTCCATGCGCGCGTCGGCGGCGGTGAAGCAGCCGGTCGACGCCTCGGTGCGCATCTCGAAATAGCGGGTCAGGAAGGCGAGCAGGCCGCGCACGTCGCGCGATGAGACCGTGAACGGGAAGGCGATCTCGAGGTGGTCGCCTTCGGCATCGGGGATGCGGAAGTCGGTGGTGCCAGGATTGGCGGCGCGCGAAGCGATCAACGCGGGATAGAACGCCGAGAGCAGCACGGTGAACATCACCAGCAGGATGGTGGCCACCGCGGTGAAGCTCGAGTAGTTGAGGTCGGGGGGGACGCCGTAGCCGAAGCTCGCGGCCAGGCCCAGTCCCGAGACCACGAGCTGGGCGAGCATGTAGCCGCCCAGGCCGCCGAGCACCGCGTAGATGCCGGCCTCGACCAGGAACAGCGCGGCGACATGGATCGGAGCCAAGCCGAGCGAGGCGTAGATGAAGATCTCCTTCCCGCGCTCGGCCACCGAATTGAGCATGGTCGAGAAGATGATCAGGCCGCCGAGGATCAGCGGGATGAGCACGGCGGTCAGGCCGGCGACCGAGAGCTTGCCGACCGAGGTCAGCAGCCAGCTCTCGCCGCCGTCGCCGACGCGCAAGGTGGCGCCGACCTGGCGGGCGATGTCCTCAGCCAGGTCCGGCACGGGTTGGGTGCGTTCGCGGGGGACCATCGAGATGCCGTGCAGTCCGGCGCCGAGCCGTTTGGCGACGCGCTCGTGGACCACCGCGCAGGCGCTCGGGCTGAGGTGGACGCTGGACGTCGAGGCCACGTCCGGCGCGCCATCGCTGGCGGCGGCGTTCAGGCGTTCGTTCTCGTCGGCCTTCTTGGCGATGTCCGGATCGGGCGCGAGCGGCGTGATCTGCTCGCCGCCGATCTGGACCACGCTGCCGAGTTTCTGCACATCGATGGTGCCGGCGCGCAGGCGTACGCCCTGGAACGACAGGAACTCCCCTGGCGCGATGCCGATCCGGGAAAGGACCTCGTCGGAGAGGAAGATCCAGTCCTGCTCGCCGCCGAACCCGCGCGCAGCGTCGGCTCCGCCGCGGCGCAGCGCCAGCTCGACGCCGCTGGGATCGTCGGGCAGCACCCCGAGGACTCCCGAAACCGCCATCACCCCGCGGGGCCCGGTGATCGGGTACTTCGGCATGCGGGTCGGCGGCATCCAGCGCATCGGCGTCAAGGTCGCCACGGCGCCCCATTGGCGTTCGAGCCTGGCCATGGTCGGCTCGTGGATCTGGGCCCAGGCGCTCTGGCGCATGAACACCCCGTTGTAGGGGGGCGCTTCGTCGAGCCCGATGCGCTGGAAGCCGACCGACGGGCTGAAGCTGGCGAAGGTCAGCAGGATGAAGGTCATCAGCACCACGGTGATGCCGGTGAGGAAGGTGCGCAGCGGACGGCGGCGCATGTTGCTGATACCGAGCTGGATGGTGGCGAAGAGCGTGCCGAGCCGGCTGACGTCGACCTTGTGCATGCCCATCCCGGCCATGCGGATCTGCTCCATCTCGCCTTCGAAACGGTTGTAGACGATCACCATCACGAACGACGACATCATGATGATGACGAACGCCAGGAAGATGATCATCGGCGTGGTGGCGAGCGCGAACGCGGGATGGAAGCAGTAGAAGAACAGGAAGGTGACCGTGAAGAAGGCGGCGAAGCCGGCGACCTTCTTGATGATGGTGTTGCCCGAGACGAACAGGCGCTCGCAGATCGCCGCGAACGGGATCGCGAACAGCAGCATCACGACCAGGCCGTAGACCACGTCGTTGGCGGTCGACAGCACGCTGGGATAGACCCTCCCGGACAGCGACCACGCCGCTTGGCCTTCGCCCTGGGCCTTGCCCCAATCCTTCGCCACCAGCGCCTCGCGCGCGAGTTCGAGGTGGCGCTCGGCCGCCGAATGCAGCGAGACCACGCCGTCCGAGCTGATGCCGTTGCGGCGCAGCAGGGTGAGGCGCTGTTCGTTGAGCGCCCAGGTGTCCTCGGCGG
>JACDEC010000671.1 GCA_013816645.1 Planctomycetota bacterium | reverse complement strand
GTCAATGAACGCTTCTGGCCGGGCTTCCGCCGCACCGCGGACCGCAACCCGCAGGCGCCCACCGGTCGGCTCGCTGCGCTGCAGGAGAGCATCAGCGCGATCCCGCCAGCCGAGAGCGAGCGCTGGTTGCGAGAAGCGCGCAACCACGCCACCGACCGCGTCGACACCCACCCCGCCCTGAGCGATCGACTCGCAGGACTCGCCTGCCCGCCGCCATCCACGCCGCCGCCACCGGCTCCCTCGAACGCAGCCGAGTCTTGGCTCGGCCCGCTCGCCGAACGGCTCGAACGCCAGCTCGATGCGACCTGGAGCGCAGGGCTCGCGATCGGCTGGGCCGAGCACCATCGCCAGGTCGCCGAAGCGCTGGCGCAACGCGACGCGCTC
Organism: Planctomycetota bacterium; assembly: GCA_013816645.1. Classification (GTDB taxonomy): domain Bacteria; phylum Planctomycetota; class UBA11346; order UBA11346; family UBA11346; genus JACDEC01. The sequence goes on along the minus strand of JACDEC010000671.1, from coordinate 1,877 downwards.
GCTGGCAAGCGCGCGCGCGGCGAGGCGACCTGCGACGAGCGCTGGGAATTGGCGCGCCTGACCCACGAACTCGAGGACCCGCAGGCCGCCGAGCCCCTGCTCGAGGAGGTGCTGCACGAGAAGCCGGACCACGCGCCCGCGGCTTTCACGCTCGGCTGCCTGCGGATCGAGGCAGACGATGAGCGCGGCGTGCAGCTGCTCGAAGTCGCGATGCGCGCCGAGGGCGCCGCGACCGTCGCCGCCTGCGAGCGCATCGCCTTGTTCCACGACCGCCGCGGTCAGCGCACGGCAGCCAAGGATCAGGACCGGCGCGCCTGGGAGCGCGGCGCCGCCGAACAGCTCGCCGCCGAGGAGCGCCGTTCGCCCACCGGCAAGCCGCTCAAGCCGCACGAAGTCGATCCCGGGCTCATCGCCGCCGCGTGCGAAGCCATGGGCCGGGTTCCCGAGATCGCCGTGGCGAACCTTGCCGCGGTGGTCGTGAAGCACCTGCCCGATCGCCCCTTCCTGGTGCTGGCGATCACCACGCGGCGTTCCTGGTGGTCGCGCAACGCGGCCAAGGACCTTGAACTCTGTCGCGCCTTGACCACCGCCCTCGTCCTGCCCGGCGATTGGTTCGTGATCGTCGCCCGCGGCGAGACCGCGGCATTGGCCAAGCGCGTCGCCAAGCAGCCCGGCGCGCGGATCTACGAACGCGGGACCGAGCGCCTCCGTCGCGCCGCCTGAATCGTCGACGGTTGCGCCCCGCCGGGGGAGGACCAACCTGACGCCCCCGAGCCGACCAGGCTCGTTCACCGCCCTCGTGAGACCGCCATGCGCGCCAGCCTGCTCAACATCGTCACCCTGCGCGAAGATCCAAGCGAAGCCGAGATCGCCAGCCATCGGCTGCTCACCCGCGCCGGATTCCTGCACAAGAGCGGCGCTGGGCTCTACCTCTACGCGCCGCTGCTCAAGCGGGTGGTCGACAAGGTCGCGCGCATCGTCGCCGACGAGATCGCCGCGACCGGCGGCCTCGAGATCACCATGCCGATCCTGCAGGAGCAGGCGCTGTGGGAACGCAGCGGCCGCTGGGCGACCTACCAGGCGTCGCGCACCATGTTGACGGTGAAGGATCGCAACGACCAGGTCTTCGGCCTGGCGCCGACCGCGGAAGAGGTGGTCACCGACTACGCCGCGCACGTCGTGCAGAGCTACAAGCAGCTGCCCATCACCTTCTTCCAGCAGCACACCAAGTTCCGCGATGAGATCCGGCCGCGCTTCGGCCTGATGCGCGTCAAGGAATTCATCATGATGGATGCGTACAGCTTCCACGCCACGGACGCATCGCTCGACGAAACCTACCTGGCCATCCGCGCGGCCTACCAGCGCGCCTTCCGGCGCATGGGACTGGAGGCCTTCGCGGTCGAGGCCGACAGCGGCGCGATCGGCGGCAGCGGCAGCCACGAGTTCATGGTCGCCGCCGATGTCGGCGAGGACACCATCCTATTTTGCCCCGAATCCGGCTACGCCGCCAACGTCGAGCGCGCGCGCGGGACCATCCCCGCGGCACCAGCGTGGAAATCGCCCGAACGGCCGACCGAGGTGCGCACGCCCAATGTCGGCGCGATTACCGACGTGGTCGCCTTCCTGCGCGCCAACGGCTATCCCGACGTCGCGGCCGAGCACACGCTCAAGTGCGTGCTCTACGTCGCCACCGCCGACAAGGCCTACACCGTGGCGGCCTTCGTGCGCGGCGACCGCGATGTCCACGAGGTCAAGTTGACCAACGCGGTCACCCGGCTGCTCGGCGGCGCCGGCCAGGTGTTGGCGCTGCGACCGATGCTGCCCGATGAGGTGCGCGCAGCGACCTCGGCGGAACCCGGATTCGCTGGTCCCGGGAT
>JACDEC010000670.1 GCA_013816645.1 Planctomycetota bacterium | reverse complement strand
CCCGAGCACGGTGCGTCCGCCGAGCGGCAGCGGGTCGTCGCTGCCGGGAATCGGCGCCGCCCAGCCCAGCAGGTCGGCGGGCAGCTCGAACAGGTAGGCGCCGAGGATGGCGCCGATGGTCGCCGCCAGCGCCAGTCGCAGCCGGGCCATCGGCGAGATGCCGGGCAGCGGCGTTTGCCGTGCGGAGATCAGCGCGGCCAGGGCGATGCCCAGGCCGACCCACACCGGGTAGGGGGTCACGGCGCGGCGACCGCGCCCCGGTTGAGTTCGCGGCGCAGCGGGTTGAGCACCTCGGCCTCGAGGCGATCGCGGTAGAACAGGTTGTAGGTATCGAACGGGATCATGCGCTTGCCGTCGGGATGGGCGATGTGCACGCAGGATTTGCGCACGCTGCGCAGGTCGAGGCTGTGGCGGTCGAGGAACTGCATGATGATGACGCGGAAGACCTGGTCGTAGCCGAGGTCGCTGAAGCCGCTGCCCAGCCCGGGCAGGCAGCAGAGCAGGCGCGCGATCGCTCCGGCCGCCGACTGCGGGCTGTGGTTGGTGCTGAACGCCTTGAGGATCTCGCCGCGGATGCGCGCGTCGCCCTCGTAGACGATGGTGTTGCGCCCGCCCGAGATCAGGACCTGCGGATCGATCAGGCTGGTCAACGGCGTGACCGGCTTGCCGGCCGACGGCCGCTTGAGCGCGTAGGCCATGGCCAGCGAATCGGGGTGGCAGGGCACCGGGATGAGGTCCTCGGGCGCGAACCAGTCGCACTGCTCGAGGATCCGTCGGCGCACCTCGCTGAGCGTCAGGCGGTGTTCGGCGCTGTCGTAGCCGTCGTTGCGCCCGGCGTCCTGCACCGGCTGGATGGTCACCCCGCGCACGCACTGCTGCGCAGCGGCGAAGCGGATGATTTCGCCGAGCTCGCCGTCGTTGAGCCCGCGCCGCACCGTCACCACCAGGGTGGTCGAGAGGTTGAGGCGGTTGAGCTTCTCGAGCGCCTGGCTGCGCACGCTGCGCAGGTCGGCGCCGCGCAACGCGTGCTGGGGCGCGGCGCTCAGGCTGTCGAACTGCAGGTAGACCTCGAAGCGGGGCGCGTACGCGGCGAGCTTCTCGGCGAAGCCGTCTTCGCGGGCGATGCGTACGCCGTTGGTGTTGAGCATGAGGTGGCGGATCGGCCGCCGCCGGCAGGCGTCGAGCACCGCGAAGAACTCGGGATGGGTGGTTGGCTCGCCGCCCGAGATCTGGACGACATCGGGCTCGACCTCGTTGGCGACGATGCAGTCGAGCATGCGCTCGATCTGCGCCAGGCTGCGGTGGGTCTGCCGTTCGGGGCCGCTGCCGGCGTAGCAGGTCGGGCAGCGCAGGTTGCAGTGGTCGGTGATCTCGAGCAGGCACAGGCAGCCGTGCTGCTCGTGATCGGGGCAGATGCCGCAGTCGTAGGGGCAGCCGTAATGGTGCGGCGTGTTGTAGCGCGCGGGCTGCTCGGGCGGCTTGAGGAAGACCTCGCGACCGAGCCGCCAATACGCAGCATCGTCGGCGAGCATCACCCGCTGCTCGCCGTGGTGCTGGCAGCGCTTGAGCAGGAAGACCTTGCCGTCCTCGATGATCTCCTTGGCCGGCACGGTGCGCAGGCACTCCGCGCACAAGGCGGTGGTGTGGCCGTAGAACAGATAAGGGCGGACGCGCTCGACCATGGCGGCAGCGTCGGGTTTCCCGCGCCTGGGCAACTATTTATTTACATACGATAACTTTACGCAGAGTTGCCCGCCATGCTGCTGCTGCTGTTGTTCGGACCGGGGTTACTCGCGCTCGGCGCGCTGTTCGGCATCGTGCTCTTCGCCGGTCGACTCGGCGAGGCCACTCCGCGCCAGCGTGCGGGTTTATGGGTCCTGATCGTCGGCCTGGGTCTGGTCGCGTTCGGCATCGCCGGCTGCTACGCCTGGGTGTTCACCGGTAATCTGCGGATCGGCGGCTGAGAGCGCATGCTGCGTAGCGACAGGATCGCGGCCCTCGTGCGCGCGCTCGGACTCCGCCACGGACCGGGCTGCTGATGCGTCTCCCGCCCCTGGCAATCGTCGTGCTGGTCGCCGGCTTCGCGATCGGACCGGCCTGCTTCCTCGGTCCCGGATCGCGCGCGGCCAAGCCGGCGCCGCGCCCACCGACCCACGGCCCGCGCATCGAACGCGGCGGTCAGCGCATGCTCGCCGTGCCGCCAGCCGATCCCGCCGCGGCCGCGCGCGCGGCGCTGGTCGAGCGCGGCTGGAGTGTTCAGC
>JACDEC010000669.1:807-2264 GCA_013816645.1 Planctomycetota bacterium | reverse complement strand
CCCATTTTTTCAAGACCACCTACGCCCATGCCGCGACCAGCGGCGTGCGGGCGCCCGGGCGGGTCAACCTGATCGGCGAGCACACCGACTACAACGATGGGTTCTGCCTGCCGATGGCGATCGAACGCGATGTACGCGCGGTGTTCCGGGTCCGTGGCGACGGCACGGTGCGGGTGGCTTCGCGCCAACAGCAGGGCGTGGTCAGCTTCTCGCTCGGTGTGGCCATCGCCAAGGCGACCACGGCGACCGAGCGCTGGGCGGACTACGTCAAGGGCTGCGCGCAGATGCTGGTCGCGGCCGGGCAGCCGCTGGTCGGCATCGACCTCGCGCTCGATGGCGACGTGCCCTTGGGATCGGGCCTGTCGAGCTCGGCGGCGCTGGAAGTCGCGTGCATGCACGCATTCCTCGCCGCTGCCGGCATCACCCAGACCGGGGAGTGGATCGCCAGGCTCGCCCAGCGCGCCGAGAACATCTACGTCGGCACCAACTGCGGCATCCTCGATCAATTGTCCAGCGCCTGCGCGGTGCACGGCCAGGCCATGCTGATGGACTGTCGCACGCTGGCGCTGACGCCAGCGCCGCTCCCGACCGGGGTCAGCATCGTCATCGCGGATACCGGCAAGCGCCGTGGCCTGGTCGACTCGGCTTACAATGAGCGCCGCGCGCAGTGCGAGGCCGGGGCCAAGGCGCTGGGCGTCAGCCACCTGCGCGACGTCAGCATGCACGGACTCTGGCAGGCCTCGACCGCAGGCACGCTCGACGCGCTAGCGCGCGCGCGCTGCGAGCACGTCGTCGCCGAGAACGGTCGTACCCAAGCCGCCTACGCCTGCCTGCGCGCGGGCGACGCGGTCGCGCTCGGTCAGCTCATGGACCAGAGCCATGCCGATCTGCGCGACAAGTTCCAGGTCACCTGCGCTGAACTCGACGACATGGTCGCCATCGCTCGCGCCCTGCCCGGCTGCCTGGGCAGCCGGATGACCGGCGCGGGATTCGGCGGCTGCACGGTCAGCCTGGTGCGCGACGAGGCGGTCGCCGCCTTCGTGCCGGCCTTGACCGAGCGGTACCGTGCCCGCCACAACCTGCCGGTCGCGGCCTACGTGACCCGTGCGGCGCCGGGCGCGGGGGCGCTCGCCCTCGCTTGATCCGGTCGCCGTGCGCGTGCCGCCCACGGCCGCAGCGATGCCGACCCTGCGCCTTGTGGCGCGGCGGCGTCGCGCATCATTCCTGGCCGCATGGGCGAACCCTGGTACCGCGACGGTCTGCGTTTCACCTGCACGATGTGCGGCAACTGCTGCACCGGCGCGCCTGGCTACATCTGGGTCTCGGACGCCGAGATCACCGCCCTGGCTCAACGCCTGGGCCTCGATGAGGCGGCGTTCCGCAAGCGTTACACCAAGACGATCAAGGGGCGCGGCACCAGCCTGCTCGAGAAGCCCAACAACGATTGCGCTTTCTAC
>JACDEC010000669.1:0-797 GCA_013816645.1 Planctomycetota bacterium | reverse complement strand
CGGCTGCACGGTCTACGAGGATCGCCCCAAGCAGTGCCGCACCTGGCCATTCTGGCGCCCGCTGATCGAGTCGCGCGCCGACTGGGACGAGTCCGCCGCCGGATGCCCCGGCATGAACCGCGGCAAGCTCCATTCCGCCGCGGCGATCGCCACCAGCGTCGCTGACGATGGCCTGCCCCGATGAACGGCCCGCTGGGGCTCGATCCGTCCGACGCCGACCTGGTCACGCAGGCGCGTGACGGCAATCGCGACGCCTGGGCCACGCTCTGCCGCCGGCATGCGCGTCGCCTGGCCGCGTACCTCGGCGCCCGCCTGCGCCGCCCCAAGGTGGTCGACAAGCTGGTCGAGGACGCGGTGGTGACGGCCTGGCGACACCTCGACGAACTCGAGCGTCCCGACGATTTCGCTGGTTGGTACCGGCGGGTCGGCGCCGGCCTGGCGCTGCAGTGGTACCGCGAGCACAGCGAGGAGAGTCTGGTCGAGCCCTTTCCCGCCGAGCGTTGCAGCGGCGATGCCGAGCAGCTCAAGCGGATGACGGCCCTCGAGGAGGCGCTCGGCCAGCTGACCGATCCGCAACGCATGGCGCTCGAGCAGCGCTACCGCGCCGGGCTGAGCGGTGCCATGCTCTACGAAGCGGTGCACCTCGATGCGGGCAAGGCCGACCGCTTGGTCGAGGAAGCTCTGGCGGCGCTCGAGCGCGCCCTGGAGCGCGACCAGCCGTGAGCGCGGTGGCGCCGCTCCGGCTGTTCGTCGCTTCGGCGCTGTTCGTCGTCGCTGCGATGGCAGCGGAGCAGCCG
>JACDEC010000145.1 GCA_013816645.1 Planctomycetota bacterium | reverse complement strand
GGCAAGCGCGGGGCGATCGCGCCGGAATTGGCGCCGATCCTGGCGCGGCTGGACCTCGCGGTCGAGGACTGGATCGCCACCATGATGGGTTGGCGGCAGATGCGCGGTTCGGCGGTGGGGGGCAGCGCAGCGCGAGCCATCGAAGCGGAGCGACGCGGCATGCGCTGGGTGAAGAATCATTGCCCGCTCTTCGCGGGCGGCGCAGCCGCCTAAACTCCTCGAGCAACTCCTCGAGCAACTCCTCGAGCAACTCCTCGAGCAACTCCTCGAGCAACTCCTCGAGCAACTCCTCGAGCAACTCCTCGAGCAACTCCTCGAAGAACTCCGGCAACAACTTCGGCATCCCATCATAAATATACTCATTCGCCGCGATTCTTATCGCTCATTTCCCTCTCTCGCGGACGATGATCGCCGACAATCAGATACGCGGTGCCGCCGTGGGACGAATCACCGCACGCGCAGTCGGAACGGAGCGTCGGGTAACGTAGTTGGTCGCCAATCGCTGCATGTACTTCGTTGAGGCTGTAGTCTATTCTTGCCAGAAAAAAAACTTCGGTAGAGGTGGCGAATATGGTTGGCTGTATCCCGACTCTTTCATGCTCATTCACCTGTCTTGCTCTTTGTTTTTTATTCTTGTTCGAGGAAAAGCGCGACGACCTCCAGGCGGTAATCGGTGAAGTTCGGCATATCGCCGCGCAGCCAGACCAATGCATTGCGCCGCGCTGTTCGAGCTGACGCCAGGATCGGTCGCAGATTATCCTTGGTCGAGTTCTTGGTCACAGGTTCCCACCGCCAGCTGGCTCCACCGTCACTCGACCGGCCGCGGAAGAGCTCATGGTGACGTTTGCCATCCGCCTCGCTCATCAACGGAGACCCCGATTCGGGATCGGCGTTGGTCGATATATAGACGACGGACGGATCCAGGGGGTCGATGGCCGCGAGTCCGCTGTAGTCGTCTTCGCCAGCGAAGAGCCGGGTGCCAGCGAAGGCGAGGGCGGCATCGCGCCATGTCGTCCCATCCCACCGGGCGTACCGGTAGCGAATGTCGTCTCCGCCCTGCCCCGCCGGCAGTCCGGCCGACCCCATTTGCACGGAATAGACGACGGCGGGGCGGCCATCGCCATCGATCACGTCGACGGTCCAGGCGACCGCATCGGGACTCCCCTGGAAAATGCGGGTGCCCTGATCAGGGCGTGCGAGGCCCGTGGTGAGGGGGCAGATCTCGGTGCCGTCACTGCGGTGGAGAGTCCCCTTGCGGTAGAAGATATGGTAGATGCTGTTGTCAGATGCGCGCGGGTGCCCCTCGGTATAGACGAGATGGATGACGTCCCGGTCATTCGAGGCGTAGCGGACGTACGGCACCTCGACCTCCCGCACCTGCGGGACATCGATGACGATATTTCCGCAGGTCCAGGTCGATCCGAGGTCATCCGAATAAGCAAAGGATGGCTTGTAGCTGAAGTAGAGGCCGCGGAAAAAATTATACACCCGGTTCGATTCTTCCGAGAGGCAGTACAGGTTGCTGTAGGTCAACCGCGTGCGCAGGTTCGGGGTGTACTTGATCTCGGCGTCCCATTCGAGCGGCGAGTCCTGACGCGAAATCCGGTAATTGAAGCGCCATTCCTTGCCGTGCTTAGCGTACACGGCCAATATCCGGTTGTCGGGACGCACCAGCAAGGCCGGGGAGTCGTGGTCATCGAGCTCGAACCGATCGTGCAGTTCGACGATGTGGGTCTGCCTGCTCTGCGCCTCATGCACGATGACTTCGATGTCTCCCCTGCGCTGCGGATCGTTCCAGCCCGAGGGCACGGATCCTACGATGAGTCGCTCGCCGTCGAATACCGCTCGCGGGCCTTCGAACCAGCACCACCCCCCGTCTTCGGTGAGCATGATGGGCTCCGGGCAGGTCGGAGCCTGCTCGAGGCCCCAGATCGCCGAGAGACCGCAGAGCGGCGGAAGCATGCAGCGGAGGGTTGACGTAACGTCAGGAATAAGATTGCGGATGAGCATGCGCGAGTGTCCTTTGCATTGCACATATCAAAGGAGAAGAAGGAACACTGGGAGGAAGTAATGGACTGGTGAGCGCCGGGATCTCACCATCTCGTCCAGTGGCCTCGGATCTGGCCCTCGTCGATCCGCGGCATCGGCTGCTGCGGGCTTGGCGTCGCGGTCTCGTCGGGTAGCGTCGTCATGCGGTCCTCCGGTTGGGTTGGGGTTCTTGGTCAGCGCCAGAACACCTACCGGCTTGGGGCCGCTTTCAAATTTGCGCAGAAGGACAGGACAAAAGATATAGACAACCAATATTCAGTTGTAACCCCGGTTGGTTCGGGGATCACCGACGACCCGATACGGTGTCTGCCATGCGCCGCAGGCGGCTGACCGCCATCCCCCGCAGCCGCTGCGATACGAGCCGCGGCAGGGCCAGCCAGCGGCAGCGGCGGAGCTGTCCGTGCGAATGCGCCTGCATGTCGACGCAGATGGGGGTGCCGAACCGTTTCCTGGTCGCCGTGGCCACTTCGAGCGCGAAGCCGTGCTGGCCGACCGTGGTCGCCATCGCCCATGCCAGCAGCAGGGAGCGCAGATCGAATCGATCCGATGCGGCGCAAGCGCCGTTGAGCGCGGCGATCTCCACCCAGCCCGGGGCGGTCGGAGCCGACGCTGCCATCCCCCGACCGGTCACCGTGGCAGGCAGGCGGGGAACCTCGCGAACGAGCATGCGATACGGCCAGAAGCCCCGGGCATCGAGCGCCGCCAGGATGTGGTGGAGCTTATCCTCGCCGTCGTACGCATCGAGGATGCCTGGCTCGAATTCCGCGCTGATCACCCGATCGGCCATGTCTCCAAGGCTGTTGAACAGTCGGAGGTCCGTGCCCTGGCTGTCGCTCTTGTACCAATCGACGCGATCGAGCGCGTGGTTCGCCAGCGCGTCGGGCAGCCGGATCGCAGGCAGGTCCACCCGCCGCTCCACCGCGAAGAGGTCGCGGAATGCCCAGGGCGCGAGCCGTTGCGTGGCCGGAGGCAGGCTGCTCGAGCACCACGGAGAACGCGTCAGGTAGAAGGGGGTGGTGCCGCTGTGGTCGTTCGAAACCACCCCGCTCGATAGGATCAGCCGTTTGTAACCCGACTGCTCATTGGCGACGTCGGCCATCTCCCGGTGGTCCGGGTTCGAAGGCCAGGCAGATCGCATGCGGAGCGATGGCGCGCCAAGCCCGGTGGGTCGCGCCTGAAGCCCCGATGTCGATCAGGACCGGCGGTCGATCGGCAATCTCAGGGCAGAGAAGCACGCGATTGAGTACCGACATAGGGTCACCTCCTGCTCCGGGGAAAGGTCAGGCGCATGCGCCCGGTCGCGCACTCGGCGTTACAAGCAAACGGGAGGGACTGACGTCCCGTGGACGTCGGCTGAAGTCCTGCCCGCTCCGCCCATGAAACAAAGAACCCCGGCCGCATGGCCGGGGTTCTATCAATCCATCACGCTGATCGGGTGATCAGGGGATGACGGCGATGGCTTCGAGGGCGAAGCCGATCGAGTTGTTTTCGATCTCGGTGCCGGCGTCGACAGTGTCCATCTGGTAGCTGAGTTCCGCGTTGACGCCGAACTTGGCGTCGCCCGTGGGGTTGGTCAGCAGGGCGAGCGCGAGCTCGGTCGAGGTCTCGCTGGTATCGGCGGCGTCGTCGATCTCTGCGTTGACGTGCTGGATCATGCCGGTGACCGACATCGGCACCGCCATCTCCTTCATCGCGAAGTTGGCCATCGCCAGGAGGCCGAGGCGCGATGCGTCGGCGCCGAGCAGGCCGACACCATTCTCGTCGCTGATGTCCTGGTAGATCACTTCGAAGCCGAGGGTCAGGTTCTCGACCGCGGTGATGGTGGCGTTGACGCCGAGGCTGAAGAAGTCGACGTCGTTGACGCTGTTCTCGTAGCCGAGTTCGGCGTTGAACGTGCCGATGTCCTTGGCCTTGTAGACCACGTCGACGGCGGGTGCGAAGCGCTCGTCGTCCTGGTTGGTGTTGGTCGAATCCTCGTTGAGGATGTCGAGGCCGTTGACCAGGAAGAAGCTGACGCCGAGTTCTTCGCTGGGCGACCAGTTGAGCGCCGCGCCGACCAGTTCGCCGCCGTAGAGGGCGACGATCGGACCGGAGCTGATGCGGTAGAGGCCATCGGCGTCGGCGGCGACCCAGCCGGCGTAGGTGGTGAACTTGCCGGTGGTCAGCGAGATCGCGTCGGCGAAGGCCCAGTTGACGTAGGCCTGCTCGAGGTAGACGTCGCTGTGCGAGCCGGTGCTGGTATCGGTGCCGTTGTTGTTGTACTCGACGTCGACTTGGGCGCCGACCGCGTCGCCGACCTTGTAGCCCAGGCGGATCTCGGACGCGGCCGAGAAGTTGGCCGAGGTGTCGTTGTCGCCGGTGAGCGGGCGGGCGCCGGTGTTGCTCGGGACTGCAGGGGGGCCAGCGCGGAAAGCCTCGTATGCATCATCCGCGTCACGGACGCCCACGCCGAAGATGGTGTCAACGAAGCCACCGATGGTGACGCCGCTGTCGGCCGCGAAGGCCGGGTTGGAGAAGGCGATGATGCCCAGGGCGGGCACGACGTAACGCAGGTTCACTAGAGTACTCCTGGCTCGGGTTGTTGCGGCGACTGCGTCCCCACACAGGAAGCAGTGCCTGGCCGAGTTGTGAAGGGTTGGAGTATGTAGACCCTCGAATGGGTTGTCAATTAGGCCTGAGGGAGTCGAATGCTGCATTCCGGGACACTCCCAGTCCCGGCAAAGCCCGATCGTCCAACCATTTGCGCAAACCGCCCACAATCGGGCTACGCTGGCAAGCGCGCCGCGTGCCATTAGGACACCGACCATGACGTCCGATCTCGAACGCTGTCGCCGACAGGCCGCCGAGGGCTTCACCCTCATCCCGGTGGTGCGTCGGCTGGTCGCCGATGACCTCACCCCGGTGGCGGCGATCGCCCGCTTCGTCGATGAGCCGCACGCCTTCCTCTTCGAGAGCGTGGTCGGCGGCGAGCGGCTGGCGCGCTACAGCATGATCGGCGTTCGGCCGGTGGCCCGGCTGGTCGGCGGCCTCGATGGCCTCGACCTCATCGCCAGCGACGGAACGCGTACCCCGCTAGCCGGCGACCCCTTCACCGCGGTACGCCGCTACCTGGCGCCGTTGCGCAGCCCGTCCCTGCCCGGGCTGCCGCGCTTGTGCGGAGGTCTCGTCGGTTACTTCAGTTACGACACCATTCGGCTCTCGGAACCGCTCCCGGATTGCCCACCCGATCCGCTCGGGCTGCCCGATGTCCACCTCATGCGCTTCGACACCGTCCTGGTGTTCGACCACAGCTTCAACCACCTCCTGCTCATCACCCATCTCGATCTCACCGACTGGAAAACCGTCGATGACGCCTGGGCCCAGGCGACCAGCGAACTCGACGCCCTGCAGGCGCGGCTGTCCGCGCCGCTGGCGCCGCGCCTGGTGGCCGCGCCCGAGCCGCGCGAGATCACCTACCGCCAGCACACCAGCCAGGCCCAGTTCGAAGCCGGGGTGAGCCGCATCCAGGAATACGTCAAGGCCGGCGACGCCTTCCAGGTCGTGCTCTCGCAGCGCCTGAGCGCGCCGTGCGCGGTCACCCCGTTCCAGGTCTACCGCAGCCTGCGCAGCTTGAACCCCAGCCCCTACCTCTTCTACCTGCGCCTGGGCGAGGCCAGCCTGGTCGGCGCCAGCCCCGAGATCATGGTCCGCGTCGAGGACGGCAAGGTCGCAGTCCGGCCGATCGCCGGCACCGCCCTGCGCGGGGCGACCCCCGAGGAGGACGAGCGACTTGCCCGGGAACTGCTCGCCGATCCCAAAGAGCTGGCCGAGCACACCATGCTCATCGACCTCGGCCGCAACGACGTGGGCCGCGTCTGCAAGCCCGGTACGGTCAAGCTCTTGGAGCGTATGGTCATTGAGCGCTACAGTCACGTCCAGCACATCGTCAGCCATGTCGAAGGCGAGTTGCGCGACGACCTCGACGCGCTCGACGCGCTGCGCTGCTGCCATCCCGCCGGCACGGTCAGCGGCGCGCCCAAGGTCCGGGCCATGCAGATCATCGATCAGCTCGAACCGGTGAAGCGTGGGCCCTACGCCGGAGCGGTCGGCTACCTCGACTTCCGCGGCAACCTCGACACCTGCATCGCCTTGCGCACCGCGGTGCTGACCCCCGGTGAGGTCCACGTCCAGGCCGGCGCCGGCGTGGTCGCCGACAGCGTGCCCGCCAGCGAGTACGAGGAGACCCTGCGCAAGGCGCGCGGCACCTTGGCCGCGATCGCGCGCGCGCACGGGTTCTAGCCGCGACGCCGAGCGACGGCCGAGCTGACACATCTTCGGGCTATCGCTTCGCGCTCCACCGGGAACAGGTCCTGCCGCCCGGCAACGATCAGCCCGATGGCCCGTACTGATGCGTCCGGGCAGTCCGCCGTGTGTCCGCTCCACGTGCAGGCCGCGCCGGTAAAGCCAGTGCCGGCGCGTTCGTCGTCTGGTACGTCCTTGCTCGTCCCAACGCCTGTCCCCCTGGCCTGCCCCTCCGCACATGCGTCGCTTCGCGTTCCCCGCCGCCGCTCTCGCCATCCTGCCCCTGGCCATCAGCGGATGCGTCGGCGAACGCACGCTCCAGCGCACCCTGCCCGCGACCCCGACCCCGGGGGTCAGCGCCACCGCCATGGCCTCGACGCCGTCGCTCGCCGAGCCGGTCGCGGTCCCCGCCGGCACCCCGCTGGTCCTGACCATGGCCGAGTGCGTGCAGCGCGCGCTGCGCGACAACCGCGGCTTCCAGACCAAGCTCGGCGAGCGCATCGTCGCCGAACTGGCCACCACCATCGCCCGCTCGCAGGTCTATGCTCCGCGCCTTGCGGCGTCGTATACCGAATCCAACCAGTCGGGCGAGGACCACGGCGCCGCCTCGGTGACCGCGGCGACGCCGCTGCTGGGTTTCACCATCACCCCGTTCGTGCGCGACGACTTCGATCCCGCCAACGTCGACACCGGTGACAGCCACGTCTCGTCGTACGGGGTGACGCTCTCGCACTCGCTCTTGAACCTCCACGACCACGTCGCCCAGCGCCTGCCGGTCAACCGCGCCGACATGAACCTGATGAAGGCGGCCAACAGCCTGCTGCTGGAAGCCAAGCGCGTCGAGCTCGAGACCACTCGCGCCTTCCTGCGCGCGCAGAACGCCATGGCCAGCACCAAGGTGCGCGAGCGCCGCGTCGCCGACGCCGAGCAGTTCCTGGCATCGG
>JACDEC010000668.1 GCA_013816645.1 Planctomycetota bacterium | reverse complement strand
GTCTACGCCCTCGGCGGAGCCTGCTTCGGGCTGGCCGGAGTGCTGCAGTGCGCGCGCATCGACGCCGGCGAGCCGACCGTGGCCATCGGCCTGGAGCTCGACGTCATCGCCGCGGTGATCGTCGGCGGAGCCAGCCTGAGCGGCGGCGTGGGTACGGTGATGGGCTCGATCATCGGCGCGCTGCTGATGGCGGTGTTGCGCAACGGGTCGCAGCAGCTGCACCGCCCGACCTACGAGCAGGAGATCATCATCGGCGCCGCGATCGTCATCGCCGCGCTGGTCGACCGCCTGCGCACACGTCGGGGGTGATGCAGGGAGTCCGGAAGTCCGGAAGTCCGGAAGTCCGGAAGTCCGGAAGTCCGGAAGTCCGGAAGTCCGGAAGTCCGGAAGTCCGGAAGTCCGGAAGTCCGGAAGTCCGGAAGTCCGGAAGTCCGGAAGTCCGATACCAGGAGTCGAAAAATCGACTGCCCGTGTCAACCCCAAGCCAGCCCCCGAAGGGGGCGACAGACCATAGCCGGGGGCGTGAGCCCCTGGACACATTGGCCAAATGTTTCAGAGCCCCCGAAGGGCGGCGAAAGAGGCGTCGAGATGTCGATCGGCGTCAGCATGGAACTCCACGCTTCTGCCGCCGCCCTTCGGGGGCTCGACCAATGCGTGCATGGCCACCGGGGGTTCACACCCCCGGCTACGTTCTGTCGCCCCCTTCGGGGGCTCGATAGCAATCTGATCGACGGTGCCGCGCGTGAGCGACGACGAAACCAGGCGAGGCAGGCGAACTCACCCCGGATAGTAGACTTTGCGCGGTTCGTCGCGCTGGAAGCCCCACGCGCGATCGATCAACGCGGCGAGATCGACCTTCGGTCGCCAGCCCAACAGGAACTTGGCCTTGGTGTTGTCGAGCCAGGTCGAACGGAACGGGGTGGGCACGTCGACCGAGGGCAGGCCGCGCGTGCGCTTGAGGTGCGCGGCGACCTGGCGGTAGTCGACGGGCTCGTCCATGCAGATGTTGAAGGTCTGCTGGCGCGCCTTGGGGTGGTCGAGCGCGATCAGCATGGCTTCGACCAGGTCGTCGACGTGCACGAAGTTGCGCTGCACCGGCTTGCCGTCGGGATCGAGCATCACCGGCACGGTGCCGGTCTTGGCGTAGGCATCGGCCTGCGCCGCGCCGACCAGATCGCGCCAGCGCGGTCCGCCGAAGACGTCGTCGCCGAAGGTCTGGGTGTAGCGGAAGTCGTCCTTCTCCATGATCCACGGCGCGCGCAGGCAGCAGCCGTCGAGCCGGTACTGGACGTAGTACTGCTCGAGCATGACCTCCTCGAGCACCTTGGAGAGCGCGTAGCAACCCTCGTACGCCGTGTGCTTCTGGGTCTCGGTCACCGGCACCGGATGCGGATAGACGAAATGGCCCAGCGCGGCGTCGCCGCCGATCAGCACGAAGCGCTGGAAGCCGGCGAGCGCGCGGCATTCCTCGAGCAGCCAGAACAAGCCCTTCACGGTGACGTCCATCACGTCCTCGGGGGTCTCCTTGCAGGTCGCGAGGTGCACGACGTGGGTGACGCCGACCATCGCCCGCTGCACCAGCACGCGGTCGGCGATCGTGCCCTTGACGCTCTCGACGCGCGGGTGCGCAGGGTAGTCGCGTTGGTGGGTGAGCGCGCGGACGATCCAGCCCTGGCGCGCGGGCTCGGCGAGGAAGCGCTCGATGAAGGTGCGGCCGACCTTGCCGGTGGCGCCGGTGACGAGGACGCGGTTGGTCATGGTTGGTGGCGAGCCTGCCGGCGCCGCGCCGCCCGCCAAGCCCCGGGTCCGCTCATGCCGACCCCGCCGGACTCAGCGCGATGTGGCTCTTGAGCACCTGCTGCCAGCGATCCCAGGCCACGTCGTTGTCGTGGAAGTGCGCGGGATCGAAGAGGTGCGCGTGCTTGCCGCCGCGGTCGAGCCCGAGCTCCATCGCGCGGCCGAGCATATACTCGCTTTGATAGGCCGCGGGCCAGCGCACCCCGGCCTGGCAGTACGAGCAGTCGATGAAGTAGCGGGGACGGCCCTCGCCGCCCGGCTTGGCGCGGCGTGCGTGCAGCAGGCCCGAATGCACGATCACCGCCGATCCCGGCGGCAGGCGGTCGATGGTCACGCTGCCCGGCAAGTCGGCAGTGCCGAACAGGGTGCCGAAGAGCCCGCGTTCGAAGACCTCGCGGTGCGACTTGGGCAGCACCATCAGATCGCCGATCGTGCCGTCGAGCCCGTTGAGGTAGTAGAACACGTGGACCAT
>JACDEC010000667.1 GCA_013816645.1 Planctomycetota bacterium | reverse complement strand
GGGCCCGGCAGCGGGCGCGCAGCGAGCGGTCGTCGCTGACCACGGCGTGGCGGCGTCCGGGGTGGGCGCGCAGCCAGCGCACGATCAGGTCGTCGGCTTCCTCGCTGCCCGCGTACTCGACGCGGATGCCGGCGCGGATCCGGCTGTCGGGGACGCCGCCGGGGCCGCCGTCGTAGAACAGGATGCAGTCGCCGCGGCCCTCCAGGCGACGTTCGAGCTCGCGGCGGGCGATTTCCGGATCGCGCATCAGGGCGCGCAGGGCGGGGTCCTGGTGGATGACGTTGTGGGCGTCGATCAGGACGGTGAGCGAGGCGGTCACGAGGGACGGTGGGCGGGGGGCTGGGGTCAGGGGCCGGGGGGAACTGGCTGATCGGTCGTGGTTGGCGCGCTCGCTTGAGGCGGGCGGGGGGACGCCTCCGAGGTCAGGTCGAGGAAGGCCTGCTCGAGATCGCGGTCGCCGCGCAGTTCGGCGACCGTGCCGCTGGCGATGGCGCGGCCGTGGTCCATGACGGTGACGCGGTCGGAGATCGATTCGACGGCGCCCAGGGTGTGGGTGCTCATCAGCACCGCGCCGCCGGCGTCGGCGATTTCGCGCAGCAGGGCGAGGACGACGCGGATGTGCTTGGGATCGAGGCCGACCAGCGGCTCGTCGACGATCAGCAGCCGCGGGGCGTGCAGCACCGCCGCGGCCAGGACCACGCGCTGGCGCATGCCGTGGCTGTAGCCGTCGGCGAGCTGGTCGAGGAAATCGCCGAGCGAGAAGCGTGCGCTGACCTCGGCGAGCCGCTTGGCGTAGGTCGCGCGGTCGAGGCCGTAGATGCGCGCGGTGAAATCGAGGAACTCGCGGCCGCTGAGCCGTTCGTAGAGGTACGGCTCGTCCGGCACGTAGGCGAGATTGGCGCGCGCGCGCACCCCGTCGCTGACCACATCGTGACCGGCGACGCTGACGCTGCCGCGGTCGGGCTGGAGCAGCCCGGTGCACATGCGGATGGTCGTGGTCTTGCCGGCGCCATTGGGCCCGAGGAAGGCGTGCACCGTGCCGGCGGGCACCTCGAGGGTCAGATCGTCGACGGCGAGGACGCTGCCGAACCGCTTGCTCACTCCGCGGATCGACAGCATGCGGCGACGGTAGCCGCGCGCGCACGGCGTTGCAATCCCGGCCGGGGCGAGGTGGTGCGGCTGCACGTCGACGCTGCACTCGCCAGGAAACGAACCATGCTCCGGCCATGGCGAGACGGTTGCAGTGGTGGGAATGGGCGGTGGCGATCGCGCTCCTGCTCGGAGCCACGTTGGTTTGCGGGATCTGGGGGCTGATCCGGCACGGCGATCGCCTCTGGCAGAAGACCATCGCCGATCTCGCCGCGCGCGGTCACCCGGTGAGCATCGCCGAGTACGCGGCGACCTGCCCGCCGGTGGATCGCGCGCGCCAGGCGGCGTGGTCGGCGTGGTGCGCGCGCGGGGTCAGCACCAACCTCTTCTCCCACACGGCGACGGTGCCGGCATGGCTGGCCAGCGGCGCTGCGGAGTTGCCTGAGAAGCTCGCCGCCGAACTGGCGCGCAGCGATGGCGACTTCGCCGCCGCCCGCCTGCTGCTGCGCGACGACGCGCTGGTCATCGGCCTGGCCGGGCACGTGCACGAGCTGCTCGACGATCCGCTCGATCAGGCGCGCCTCGAGCGTTTCACCGCGGAGCGTCTGACGAAGCTGCTCGAGATCCGCGAACTCGCCAACCACCTGCATCTGCACGCCCTGCGCGATCGCGGCGGGGTGGCGCTCGACGACCTCGACCGTCTGCAGCGTGCGCTCACCGCCAAGCCGGGGTGCCTGATCGACGCGATGATCGCCTCGTCGGTCCACATCATCCGCGATAGCGCCTACCTGCAGTTGGCGGTGCATCGCGATCTCCCGCCCGCGCGCATGGAGTCCTGGCAGGGCGAGCCGCCGCTCGCCCTGCGTCTGGTCGCGGAGGGCCTGGTCGGCGAACGCTGCCTGATCGCCCTGTGGGGTGGTGCGTCCGACGCCGACTGGTGGTCGTCGATGGGCTACCGGCTGACCGGCAACGCCGACCGCGCCGGCGTGGTCCTCGCCGAGTCAGCCATGGAGGAGCACCTGCGCGGGCGCGGGACGCTGTGGCCGGCGCCTCCATCGAGGGTGCAGCGCTGGTTCACACCCGGCACTGCACAGGTCATCAGTTCCGGCAGCATGTGCGCCTCCTCGGCGCTCGACCGCGATGCCAGCCACCGCGCCGCGCGGGTGATGGCGCGCTTGGCGCTGGCC
>JACDEC010000666.1 GCA_013816645.1 Planctomycetota bacterium | reverse complement strand
ACGTCACCGTGGTGCTGCGCGCCGGCGCCGACGCCGGACCGGCGCTGGGCGGCGCGCGCCTGGCCCTGGTCGGGGCCTGTGGCGTTCCCATCGCAAAGGCCTGCGCGCCGGGTCCGATCGAACGGTCGTTCGCTCCGGATCGCAAGGCGGTGAAGGCGTACGCGCCGGTGGCCGAGCGCTTCCGGGCGCTGTATCCGGTGCTGAAGCCTTTCTTTTCCTGACCACGCGGGGACACGGCAGTGGCTGGCGCGAGCGCAGGCGCGGGCGCACAACGGCCGATGGACAGCCGCTGGGGTCGCCGCTGGGGTCGCCGCTGTACCTGCGGGTCGCCGGCACGCTAACGCTGACGCTGACCAGGGATGCATTGCTGTCGCCTTCGCCAGCGACAGCGTGCCAGCGCACGCCGCTGTCGCTACGCACCCGCGCCCGCTCTCTCATGTTTCAGCGCTGCCGCTCGCAACTCACCCAAACCGCGCCTTGAACAACTCCGCCTTCTTCTGCGCGATCGCGCTCTTGGCCAGGAAGGTCTCGGCTTCGACCATCATGCGGTTCCAGACGCCGGGGAACTGCTTGGCCAGGTGCTGGCACTTCAGGCAGAAGATCAGGCCTTCGCCGCAATTCTTGGCGAACAGGTCTTGGTCGATCGCGCCGCTGTTGGCGAGCGAGAACGCCATCTCCCAGTACGACGTCGATTGGCGGATGTAGGCGTTGTCCTGGTTGGAGGACATGGTCAGCGCCGCCTTCACCTCGGCCTCGTCCTTGGGCTTCCAGTTCATGAAGAACGAGCGGGCCTCGCGGCAGACCGCTTCGCGGCGAAGGTCGTAGAGGCGCAGGATGAGTTCGGCGTCGGCGGCGGTGGCCATGTGGTTCCCCTTTGGCCGGGAGGCTAGGTCATCCGACCAGCGCGGCCAGCACGCTTCGCCCTAACGCGCGCGCAGCAGCTTGAAGGCGAGGTGCCGCCGCCAGGTCGGCGCGGTGAGGTTGAGCGCGCCGCCGGGGTGCTCGATGCGCCGCGAGCCCGTCGCCGTACCTGTGTCGGCGTCCCACCATTCCACGGTCATCGCGCCGGCGGCGATGCTCCCGCCCACGTTGAAGCGTTCGCCGCCGCGCGCGCGTGCGGCTGCGGGTTGCCGCGCCCAGTTGCGATCGAACAGATACCCGAGCAGCCGGCCTGGCCTGCTGATGGCGCGCGCCCACAGTTCGCTGCCGGCATCGAGGCTGACCTTGGTGCCGCCACGCAGGTCCTCGCCGGCCAAGAAGCGCACGATGGCGCCGTAGGCCGACCACTCCTCGTGCTGATCGATCCATTCGAACCACCACAGCATGGGTGCGCCGGCATGCCCGGTGACCAGCGCGGCCCACGGTCCGCAGTGGTGCTCCATCGCCATGTGCGCATCGCTCGGCGCGCCGTCCCAGTTGCCGCCGAACTCGGTGACCAACGTCGGCTTGCGATGGACGGCGAGGCCCGCGGTGCTGCTTTCCAGCAGGTCGGTGATCAGGCGGTCCTGGCCGTGGTAGGCGTCGATGCAGACGTAGTCGAGCGAGGCGACCACGTCGGCCTTGGCATGGGTGAAGTCGCCGCACCAATGGCTGGTGATCGGGTGGTCATAGCTGTCGAGTTCGCGCCAGCGCTTGGCTGCCTGCTGGTGCCACCCCGCGAGCGCGTCGCCGCCGGAGGTGAGATCCTGTTCCGACCACAGTTTCCAACCCAGCACCGCGGGATGGTCGGCGTAGCGGGCGACGAGGTAGCGGCGCAGCCGTTCCTGCCCGGCCAGCGCCCACTCGTCGGTGAAGAATTGCGCGGCGCTCTTCAGGCGTCCGCCGTTGGCGATGTTGTAGGCGCTGTTCTCCCATTCGTGGTCCGCGCCCTCCGAACCCTGGCCGTGGTTGTGGATGACCAGGTTGATGCGCATGCCGCGCTCCCAAGCCAGGTCGAGCACGCGGTCGAGCTTCCAGGCATTGACCTCGTTGTAGCGGCCCTGGCCGTAGTAGCCGGGCCAGTCGGCGCGCCACTCCAGCGCCAGGTTCCACGGGCTCATCCACACTTCCGCGGCGTTGGCGCCACCTGCTGCGGCGCGGGCCAGGAACGCGGTGTACGCCGCGATTCCACGGTCCGGGGTCAGCCGGGTGCGCATACGATCCTTGGAGCGGGCGTCGTTGACCGAGCGCAGGTTCGGACCGTTGGGCCAGTAGAGATCACCGCCGAGGCTGAAGTAACGGGGATCGGCGGCGTCGATGCGCACGTAGGGATCGCTGGCCGCGCCGCTCGCGTGCAG
>JACDEC010000665.1 GCA_013816645.1 Planctomycetota bacterium | reverse complement strand
CCCGCTGGCAGGGCTGCACGCGCGCGCGGCGCAGCGGCGTGCGAGGTCGCGAGCCCCTCGGGGTCGCCCTCCTTGCACCTTGCAGCATCCGGCGCCCTACCCATGATCCGGCCCCTCATTCATCGACCCGTCCGCGGAGTTTCCCATGGCCATGAATCTCGCCAAGATGCGCAATTTCGGCATCGTCGCCCACATCGACTCGGGCAAGACGACCGTCTCCGAGCGCATCCTCTATTACACCGGCAAGAAGCACAAGATCGGCGAGGTCCATGACGGTGCGACCACCACCGACTGGATGAAGGAGGAGCAGGAGCGCGGCATCACCATCACCGCGGCCGCGGTGTTCGCCACCTGGCGCGACCACTACCTCAACCTGATCGACACCCCTGGCCACGTGGACTTCACCGCCGAGGTCGAACGCTCGTGCCGCGTGCTCGACGGCGCGGTGATCGTGTTCTGCGGCGTCTCCGGCGTGCAGGCCCAGTCCGAGACCGTGTGGCGCCAGGCCAACAAGTACTCGGTGCCGCGCCTGGTCTTCGTCAACAAGATGGACCGCGGCGGCGCCAACTTCGACCGCGTGGTCGACCAGGTGCGCGAGCGGCTCGGCGCCAACCCGGTGCCCATCCAGATGCCGATCGGCACCGGCGACGACTTCAAGGCGATCATCGACCTGATCAGCATGAAGTACTACACCTTCGAAGGCGACCTCGGCGAAGACCAGATCGAGCACGAGATCCCCGCCGAGCACAAGGCCGAGGCCGAGAAGCGCCGCGCCGCGATGATCGAGATCGTCGCCGGCGAGGACGAGTCGCTCACCGAGAGCTGGCTCGAATCCGGCACGCTGACCAACGAGCAGATCTACCAGGGCCTGCGCCACGGCGCGATGACCTTCAAGCTGCAGCCCGTGCTGTGCGGCGCCGCGCTGCGCAACAAGGGCGTGCAGAAGCTGCTCGACGCGGTCGTCGACATCCTGCCCGACCCCAAGTCGGCCCACAGCATGAAGCAGTACGCGCCGGAGGACATCCTCCACGCCAACCCGCTGCCCACGGTCTGCGACGCCAAGGCGCCGCTGCGCGCCATGGTCTTCAAGATCATGAGCATGCCCAACCTCGGCGACGTGTCCTTCGTGCGCGTCTACCAGGGCACGATCAAGGAAGGCGATCAGCTGCTCTGCGTTTCGACCCGCAAGACCGAGCGCGCCTCGCGCATGGTCAAGCTGGTCGGCGTCACGCCCAACAAGGTCGAAGAGGCCGCCGCCGGCGACATCTGCGCCATCGTCGGTCTCAAGACCACGATCACCGGCGACACCCTGGTCAGCCCCAGCGACCAGCATCCGATGCTGCTCGAGGGCATCAGCTTCGCCAAGCCGGTGATCAGCATGGCGATCGAGCCCAAGTCGAACGCCGACAAGGAGAAGCTCGCCTACGCCCTGCAGCGCCTCGAGCGCGAAGACCCGACCTTCAAGCGTTACATCGACGGCGAGACCGGCCAGCTCATCATCATGGGCATGGGCGAGCTGCACCTCGAAGTGCTCCAGCACCGCATCCGCGACGAATACAAGGTCGACGCCGTGGTCGGCAAGCCGCGCGTCAGCTACCGCGAGACCATCACCAAGGTGCTCGAGCAGCGCGGCAAGCACGTCAAGCAGTCGGGCGGTCGCGGCCAGTATGGCGATTGCACCGTCATCATCCGTCCGCTGACCTCCGAGGAGAAGGCGGCCGGCAACGAGTTCATCTTCGACAACGCCATCAAGGGCGGTTCGATCCCCAAGGAATACGTCAAGCCGATCGAGGAAGGCGTGGTCAACGAGCTGCAGCGCGGCTACATCGCCGGCTACCCGGTGATCAACGTCCACGTCCAGCTCATCGACGGTTCGTACCACGACGTCGACTCGAGCCAGGAAGCGTTCATCGCCGCCGGCGCGCTGGCCATGCGCGAGGCCTTCCCCAAGCTCGGCATCATCCTGCTCGAACCCTGGATGAAGGCCGACGTCGAGACGCCCGAGGACTTCGTCGGCTCGATCATGGGCTCGCTGCAGTCCAAGCGCGCGATCATCACCGAGACGCTCAATCGCGGCAACGCCAAGATCGTCAAGGCCGAGGTGCCGCTGGGCGAGATGTTCGGCTACACCACCGACCTGCGCTCGATGTCGCAGGGCCGCGCCGGTTTCACCATGGAGCCGAGCGAGTACAAGGCCGTGCCGATGAGCATGGTCGAGAAGCTCACCAAAGGCTTGGGTCGGGCCAAGGCCGAGGGCTGACCGCTTCCGTTCTCGGC
>JACDEC010000144.1 GCA_013816645.1 Planctomycetota bacterium | reverse complement strand
CAGCACGGTGTCCCGCGCCTGGTTGACCGCAGGCGGCAGCGGCACGCTGCCGGGATTCCAGGCGCTGAGCACCAGGCCGGGCGCCTGCGCAGCCCGCGCGACGAGCGGCTGCCAGCCGCTCTCGCACGCGAGTTCGCACAGGGCGGCGCGATAGGACGCGAGCAAGGTCGCGCGATCGGGCATCGCGCCATCCTTCGCCCGGCAGGGAGGTGCGCACGGCCAATGCTGCGAAGCTGCGACCGGCCGAAGCACAGGCGGCCGCGCCTTGACTGCCGCCGTCCCACCGGGGACAACGCGGCATGGCGCTGGTTGTCGGCCTGATTTTCGGCGCATTCATCGGCTCGTTCCTCAACGTGTGCATCCATCGGCTGCCGCGCAACGAGAGCGTGGTCAAGCCGCCCAGCCGCTGCTACTCCTGCGGCTGCCGGGTCGCGTGGTACGACAACATCCCGGTGCTCAGCTTCCTCGTGCTGCGTGCCCGCTGCCGCTGGTGCGGCTCGCGGTTCGGCGTGCGCTACCTGATCAGCGAGGTCGCGGTCGGCGCGCTGACCGGGACGGTCTGCATGTACGTGTTCTCCGGCGCCGCCATGACCGCGCCGTGGCTGGCCGAGGCCGGGGCGAGCGTGCTGGTGCAGCAGGCTGCCGCCGCCGCGGCGCTGCTCACCCTCGGCTACTTCCTCTACGTCTCTTCGGTCATCGATCTCGACCACCTCATCATTCCCGACGAACTGACCAAGAGCTTCCAGCTCATCGCACCGCTGATCGCGGTGGTCTGCGGTTCGGCGCTGACCTTCGGCTGGGATGCCCGCGATTGGCTGTGGTGGACCGACATCATGCGCGACCGCCATCGTGACGTCGCGCGCTTCGCCGTCTGGACCTTCTCGATCACCAGCGGCACGCTCGCCGTGCTGCTGTTGTCGCTGCCGCTGGCGCGTTGGGTGTATTCCAGCTTCTGCCCGCAGAACCAGCGCTGGGCCGAGGCCGACCACCGCGGCTTCCGGCTCGGCGTGCTGTGGTTCGTCGGCGCCAGCGCCGTGCACGCCGCGCTGGTCGCGGGGCTGCTGGCGGCGGGAACCGGCTGGACGCTCAGCCTGGCGGCGCATCTCGCCCAGGCCCTGCTCGGCAGCCTGGCGGGCTGGTGTTCGCTGTACCTGGTCGGTCTCGCGGGAACGGTGGCCTTCCGCCGCAACGCCATGGGCTTCGGCGACGTCAAGTTCCTGGCCCCGATCGGCGCCTTCCTCGGACCGATCGGCGTGGTCTACGCGTTCTTCGCCGCGGCGGTGGTCGGATCGCTGGTCGGCATCCCGATGCGACTGGCCCGCCGCCAGCGCGAGATCCCGTTCGGGCCCTACCTGGCGATCGGCGCGGTGCTGGCGGTGGTGTTCGGCCCGACGGTGAATCGCCTGCTGTTCCCGGCGCTGGGCGGGCACTGAAGCCGGATCGCGGGTTTTCTGGCGTATCCCGGCCCCCAAGAACCAGCGGGCGCCACTCGACAAGCCGGGCATCCCCCTATAGTTCGCCCCCTTCGCCTCAGGAGGCATGCGGTGCAGGTCGACGAGGCCACGAGAAAAGCCAAGGTTCTGATCGAGGCGCTGCCGTTCCTCAAGCGTTTCCACGACCGTTTCATGGTCGTGAAGCTGGGCGGCGAGGCGATCGAGGCGCCCGCGGTGCTCGACTCGCTGCTCACCGATCTGGTGTGGCTCGAGCAGGTCGGGGTCAGCCCGATCCTGGTCCATGGCGGCGGCAAATCGATCAACCGGGCGATGGAGCAGGCCGGGCTCACGCCGGCCTTCCACCAGGGCCGGCGCATCACCGACGCGGCGACCATGGACATCGTGGCGCGCGAGGTCGAGCGCCTGAACACCCACATCGTCGACCGCATCTTCGCCCTGGGCGGTGCCGCCATCGGCATGTGTCCGCCGCGCCATCAGGTCGTGCACGGCAAGGTCTACGACGCCGGGCTCGGGCTGGTCGGCCAGCCGACCTCGCTCGATCAGGAGCGGCTGGCGCGCTACGCCACCCGCGGCCTGATCCCGGTGGTGCCGCCGCTGTCGGTCGACGCGACCGGCCGCGCCCTCAACACCAACGCCGACGACATCGCGCTGGCGGTGGCGACCGGCATGAACGCCGAGAAGCTGGTGTTCTGCTCGAGCGTCCCCGGCGTGCTCACCGACCCCAAGGATCCCTCGACCCGGCTCAGCAGCCTGACCGCGGGCGAGGTCCGCCGGCTGGTCGCCGACGGCACCATCAAGGGCGGGATGATCCCCAAGGTCGAGAGCTGCATCGCCGCGCTGCAGGCCGGGGTGCGCAAGATCCACATCGTCGACGCCGGCATGCCGCACGCGCTGCTGCTCGAGATCTTCACCGCCGAGGGCATCGGCACCGAACTGCGGCTGGGCGACGACGAGGCCGGTTCCGTCGCATCGACTGCGCGCTGATGTCCCGCCACCTCACCACGCTCGACGAGCTGTCGGCCCAGGAGTTCTCCGACCTGCTCGCGGTCGCGGTCTACCTCAAACGACGTCGCGCCCAGGGCATCGTCGAGCACGCGCTCGCCGGCAAGACCCTGGCGATGATCTTCGAGAAGCCCTCGCTGCGCACCCGCCTGAGCTTCGAGGTCGGCATGACCGAGCTCGGCGGCACCGCCACCTACATCCGCGGCGAGGAGGTGGGGATGAACACGCGCGAGCCGATCAAGGACATCGCCCGCGTGCTCTCGCGCTACGTCCAGGGCATCATGCTGCGGACCTTCTCGCACGCCAACGTGGTCGAGATGGCGCGGCACGCCACGGTTCCGGTGATCAACGGTCTGTCCGACGCCTGCCATCCCTGCCAGGCGCTCGCCGACCTGCTCACCATCCACGAGCACCTCGGCGAAACCCGCGGGCTCAAGGTGGTGTTCGTCGGCGACGGCAACAACGTCGCGCGCAGCCTGGCCCGCGCCTGCGTGCTCTCCGGGGCCACCTTCGTGCTGGCCGCGCCAGCGGCCTACGCCTTCTCGGCCGAGGACGTGGCGTCGTTCGGGCCGGCGTGGGGTAGCGCGGTCAGCCACGTCCCCGACGCGGCTGCGGCGGCGCGCGGCGCCGACGTGCTCTACACCGACGTCTGGACCAGCATGGGCCAGGAAGCCGAGCGCGAGACGCGGCTCAAGGATTTCCGCGGCTACGCCATTGACCAGCGCCTGATCGCCCTGGCCGCGCCGCGGGTCAAGGTGATGCACTGCCTGCCCGCGCATCGCGGCGAGGAGATCAGCGACGCCGCCGTCGAGGGCGCGCAGAGCATCGTCTTCGACCAGGCCGAGAACCGCCTGCATGCCCAGAAGGCGATCCTGCGCCTGGCCATGGCCGACGACGCCGAGCGCGTGATCGCCGCCGCCCGGGCGACCACGTAACGCGCTGATTCCGCGCGTGCGACGCGGGCCGACCCCCAACCCCCAACCCCCGACCCCCGTGTGAGCCCATGCGCCCCGTCTCCTTCCAGCGCCGTTACGTCAAGCATCCCGCCGGCTCGTGCCTGGTGGCCTTCGGGGATACCCGGGTGCTGTGCACCGCCTCGCTCGAGCGCGACGTGCCGCCGCACCGCCGCGGCACCGGCGGCGGCTGGCTCACCGCCGAATACTCGATGCTGCCGGGCAGCACCACGCCGCGCAAACGCCGCGACGGTCCCAAGCAGGACGGCCGCTCGGTCGAGATCCAGCGCCTGATCGGGCGCAGCCTGCGCGCCGCGGTCGACCTCGACAAGCTCGGCGAGGTGACCCTGGCCATCGACTGCGACGTCATCCAGGCCGATGGCGGCACCCGCACCGCGGCGATCACCGGCGGCTGGGTCGCCCTCTACGACGCCCTGACCGTCTTGGCCAAGAACCAGGGCAAGTCGGGTCCGGACCACTACCTGCTCGGCCAGGTCGCGGCGCTGAGCGTCGGCGTGGTCGCCGGCGCGGTGGTGGTCGATCTCGACTACGTCAACGACAGCAAGGCCGAGGTCGACATGAACGTGGTCATGCGCCGGTCGATCGACGGCCAGCGCAGCGATTTCATCGAGGTCCAGGGCACCGGCGAACAGGGGGTCTTCAGCCGCCAGCAGATGGACCAGCTCCTCGATGGCGCCACCGCTGGCATCGCCGACCTGCATCGCGCCCAGCGCGCGGCGCTGGGGATCTGACCGCCGTTAGCGCTCGCGCGCCATGGTGGGGTTGCGCCGGCGCAGCAGGGTCAGCAACCGCAGGTTCAGGAAGTGCATGGCACCGAGCACCAGCAGGACCAGGCCGATCTTGGTGCTGAAGAACTCGATGCCTTCGACGGCGTTGGTCGGCTTGTCGCCGTACTTCAGCGCCAGCGTGACGTAGCCGATGTTGAGCAGGTAGAAGCCGACGACCAGCAGGTGGTTGATCGAATCGGCGAGCAGTTCGTCGCCGCGCAACGCATCGACCAGGAAGACCCGGCCATTGCGGTGCAGGGTTCGCGCTACCCAGACGGTGACCGCGAGGCTGACCAGCAGATAGAAGGCGTAGGCGCAGATCGTCGTGGCGGCGTTCATGGCTGGCTCATGGTTTCGTTAATTTCTGTATATACAGAAATTAAAGGAACGCTCGGCATCAGCGCGATGGATCGCGCATGCATGCGCCTGGTTCATCCGTCCAGGTCGCCAGGCGCATGCCTACAAGGGATTGTCCTCGGCGAGAACGACGTGCTCGATGCCCAGTTCCCTGCTCGCCATCGCTGCAAGCCGGTGCACGGCGTGGCGTTCGGTCGCGTGGTGACCGCAGGCGAAGAGGTGGCAGCCGAGCTCGCGGGCCTCGTGCCAGCTCTGTTCGGCGGTCTCACCGGTGATCAGCGCGTCGCAGCCGGCCTGGGCCGCGGCGGCGAGGTAGCCCTGGCCAGCGCCGGTGACCACGCCGATGCGGCGGATCGCCCGTCCCGCGGCCGGGCAATGGATGACGCCATGGGCGAAGCCGCGTTCGAGGAGCGCGGCGAGGGCGTCCGCGGAGCAGCCTTCCGGCAGCTCGCCCCACCTGCCGAGTTCGCGCTCGCCGAACGACCCGAGGTTGCTGGCCCCGATCAGCGACAGCGCCACGGCCGAGTTGCCGTGGACGGGATGCGCGTCGAGGGGCAGGTGGTAGGCCAGGAGCGAGCAGCCGCCGGCGAGCAGCGTCCGCACCCGTCCTGCGAGCATGCCGACGATGCGCACGTCACCGCCCCACAGGATGCCATGATGCACGATCAGGCCGTCGGCGCCGGCATCGACCGCCGCCTGGCACGACGTGAGGCTGGCGGTCGCCGCGCTGGCCAGACGGCGGATCGTGGGCGCCGCCTCGACCTGGACCCCGTTCGGGCAGTAGTCGCGGAATCGTTGGGGATCGAGCAGGAGATCGCACCAGGTGGATAGGTCACGCAATGCAACCATCGCATCACTCCGCTGCGGGTGTCGGGCAGGTGCCACTCGAGTCGGCACCAAAACGAGCGACCCCGGCGCAAGGCGCCGGGGTCGCTCTGAAACGTGAGATCAGCCTAGGCGATCACTTCGCGAAGCGGCCCTTGGCTTCCTTGCTGAAACGGAAGACCAGCTTCTGGCTCTTGGGCTTCGCGGAAACCTTCACTTCCTTGCCGAAGGAGATCATCGTGCGGGCGGGCTTGGCGGGGATGGTGCGGAGCACCAGCTTGCCGAGACCGGGGAGCACGGCGCCGACCGGGGCGTAGTTGAAGAGGACGTTGCTGAGCTCGTCGATGAAGGCAGCGGACTGCTTCTTCGAGATGTCGCCCATGCCCTGGGCGGACACGGCGGTGGCGAGGTGGCTGATCAGCTGACCCTTGGTGTAGCCCTTCTTACCGGGCTTGCTGAGGGCCGGGGCGGCGGCCTTCTTGCTCTTCTTTGCGGCGGCTTTTGCCATGCGTGAGACTCCTTCGAGGTTGGGGGAAGTGCTGTTTCTACGAGGGAATCTCCCATGTCTACAGCAAATTCGTTGAGCGCGGCGCGATCTCGGCTGATCACCGGGCCGGTCGCAGTCGCGTGGATGCACGGAAAAATCCGCTTCCGGACGACGCTTTGCGCGCGGCTGGTTTCCGGGTTATGCTGGATGCGCGACCGCCCGTGCGGACCATCGCGCGTAAGTATCGCTCGGACACAGTGCGCTCGGACATCGGGCAGCGGAGACGATGATGGCCTGGATCGACAATCTCTTCAAGCGGATGGCCGAGCTCAAGGCTGCGGATATCCACATGACCAGCGAGCATGTGCCGCGTATCCGCGATTCCGGCGATCTCATCGAGATGCCGGGCATTCCCAAGCTGACCCGCGATCAGGTCGGGCAGATCCTCATGGAGATCTGCCCGGAACGGAACCGCAAGCAGTTCGAAGAGACCAACGACACCGACTTCGCCTACGCGTTGGACGGCGTGGGCCGCTTCCGCTGCAACCTGTTCCAGGATCGCTACGGCCCCGGCGGGGTATTCCGCCGCATCCCCGAGAAGATCCTGTCCGCCGCCGAGCTCGGCCTCCCGCCCGCGGTGCTCAAGCTGACCGAGTTCAAGAAGGGACTGGTCCTGGTCACCGGCCCGACCGGCTCGGGCAAATCGACGACCCTGGCGGCGATGGTCGACCACATCAACAGCACGCGCCACGAGCACATCATCACCATCGAGGATCCGATCGAATTCGTGCATCCCGCCAAGAAGTGCCTGGTCAACCAGCGCGAAGTGCACATGCACACCAAGGCGTTCTCGTCGGCGCTGCGCGCGGCCCTGCGCGAAGACCCGGACATCGTGCTGGTCGGCGAAATGCGCGATCTCGAGACCACGCGCATCGCCATCGAGACCGCCGAGACCGGCCACTTGGTCTTCGGAACGCTGCACACCTCGACCGCGTCGAGCACCGTCGACCGCATCATCAACCAGTTCGCCGCCGACGAGCAGGAGCAGATCCGCTTGATGCTCGCGGGATCGCTGCGCGGCGTGGTCGCGCAGAACCTGCTCAAGAAGAAGGGCGGCGGACGCGTCGCCGCGCTCGAGATCCTGATGGTCACTCCCGGAGTCGCCGCGAACATCCGCGAGGGCAAGACCTACCAGATCCCGTCGGCGATGCA
This sequence comes from Planctomycetota bacterium, assembly GCA_013816645.1. Taxonomy (GTDB): domain Bacteria; phylum Planctomycetota; class UBA11346; order UBA11346; family UBA11346; genus JACDEC01. Next base: position 225 of record JACDEC010000144.1, on the reverse strand, counting down.
GATCGGCGGCAAGTACGGTATGCAGCTGCTCAACGACGCGCTCGAGCGCCTGGTGAAGTCCGACACCATCGAGCCGATGTCCGCCTACGACAAGTCGCTCGATAAGGAGGACATGGCCAAGAAGCTCAAGTCCCTCGGCTTCGACATCGACGCCGCTCTCAGCACCAATGCCGAGGCCGCGGCCAAGCCCCCGGCCGCCGCAGGCGCGCCGGGGTCGGCGTCCGC
>JACDEC010000664.1 GCA_013816645.1 Planctomycetota bacterium | reverse complement strand
CCTCCCACCACACGTCGTGCTCGGGGGTGAGCGCGACATTGGTGAAGATGCTGTCGCGCGCGATGCTGGCGATGGCGTGCGGATTGGAGCGCAGCGACGTCCCCGGCGCGACGCCGAAGAAGCCGGCCTCGGGATTGATCGCCCACAGCCCGCCATCCGCGCCGACGCGCAGCCAGGCGATGTCGTCGCCGACGCAGGTCACCCTCCAGCCGGGCAGCGCGCTCTCGAGCATCGCCAGGTTGGTCTTGCCGCAGGCGCTGGGGAAGGCGGCGGCGATGTAGCGCGTGCGTCCGTCCGGTCCGGTCAGGCCGAGGATCAGCATGTGCTCGGCCAACCAGCCTTCCTGGCGCGCCAGCGCCGAGGCGATGCGCAGCGCGAAGCACTTCTTGCCGAGCAGGGCGTTGCCGCCGTAGCCGGATCCGAACGACTCGATCGCCGGTTCGATCGGCGCGTTCGCGTCGCCGACGGGCGCATCGGGGAAATGGCAGATGTACTTGGTCGGGTTGCACGGCCAGTGCACGTCCTGCTGACCATCGGCGAGCGGCGCGCCGACCGAATGCAGGCAGGCGACGAAGCGGCCGTCGGCGCCCAACTGGTCGAGCACGGCACTGCCCATGCGGGTCATGATCCGCATGTTGACCACGGCATAGGCCGAGTCGGTGAGCTGCACGCCGATGCGAGCGGCTGGCGAACCCAGCGGGCCCATGCTGAAGGGCACCACGTAGAGCGTGCGGCCGCGCATGCTGCCGGCGAACAGGCCGCGCAGGGTCGCGCGCATCGTCAGCGGATCGGCCCAGCGGTTGGTCGGGCCTGCATCGGCCTCGCGCGCGCTGCAGATGAAGGTTCGTTCCTCGACCCGGGCGACGTCGCCGGGATCCGAGCGGGCGAGGAAGCTGTTCGGCCGCCGCGTTGCGTCCAGGGGCACGAAGGTGTGCGCCGCTACCAGCCCCGAGCACAGATCGTGGTATTCCTGATCGCTGCCGTCGCACCAGTGGATCGCCCGCGGCTGGCTGTGCGCAGTCACCTCTGCCACCCACGCAGCGAGTCGGGCATGACGCAGAGAAGCAGGGCTGCCGCGTTCCACGCGGGCAGTCTAACGTATGCGGGCGTCGCAGCACCATGGTATGCACGGGGGTTAGGGGCCGGGGGTCGGGGGTCGGCGCACGCGTCATCGGAGGCCCGCTTCTTCGATCGGCGGGTACGGACTCGGTGGTACGCGTTGGCATATGCGTGCGTCCAACCGGACCCCGACCCCTGGTATGCACGGGGGTTAGGGGCCGGGGGTCGGCGCACGCGTCATCGGAGGCCCGCTTCTTCGATCGGCGGGTACGCGTTGGCATATGCGTGCGTCCAACCGACCCCCGACCCCTGGCCCCCGACCCCCGTCTTCCTACCCTGCCAAGCCATGGAATGGGAAGGCAAGGTCGACTCCGCGAAGCTGGTCTGCGCGGCCAGCGGCCAGCCGATCGCGCCGGGGGCCCTGTTCTTCTCCGGTCTGGTCTTCCGCGACGCCCTGTTCGTGCGTCAGGACTACGCCGAGACCGCTTGGGCCGAGGTCGACAAGACGCCGTTCATCAGTTGGTGGCGCCAACGCGCGCCGACCCTCGACGCGCCGCGCTTCAAGGCGATCGATAGCGAAGCCCTCCTCGGCATGTTCCACGCCCTCAAGGCGGCGACTGAACGGCCCAAGCAGTGCTTCGTCTACGTCGTGCTGCTCTACCTGGTGCGCGCCCGCAAGCTGCGCTTCCGCGACAGCGTGCGCGACGCCGAGGGCCATTCCTTCCTGGTGATCGAGGACCGCGCGAACCGCTGTCTCTACCGCGTCCGCGATCCCGGCATGAGCGTCGACGAGGAGCGCGCCGTGCAGGACAACCTGCTCGAAGTCATCGAAGTCGGCAGCGCCCCGATCGTCGAGGACGGCTGAACCGCGCGGCGGCGCTCGGCCGCGGGATTCGCCGCTCAGCGCCGCGCGGCGGTGGGACCGTCGTGCAGTCGGATCGGCCTGCTGTCGAGCTGGTACCAGCGCGGCACCTCCTCGGGCAGCGAACTGGTGCGCGGCGGCATGTAGGGGACAGCGATGGTGCGTGGTCCGCTCTCGGCGAAACCGGGGTCGGCGGGCGGCTCGATCACCAGGTGGTGGCTGCGATCGGGATCCGCGCCGAGCCGCATGCCTTGGGACACGGGGTGGAAGCCCTGGACGATGGGCGCCGGTTTGACGCGACGGTCGTGCTCATCCTCCGGTGCGGGCCAGGCGTTGGCTCGCTGGGTCGGGGTGCGCGG
>JACDEC010000663.1 GCA_013816645.1 Planctomycetota bacterium | reverse complement strand
CCGCCATCTCCTTCGAGGAAGGTCGCGCCGCCGCCAGCGCGTTGCTCTGCGCGCACCCCGAGACCGACGGCATCGTCTGCGTGAACGACCTGCTCGCGGTCGGCGCGCTCGACGCCGTGCGCGGATCCGGGCGTCGGGTGCCCGACGATGTCCAGATCATCGGCTACGACGACCAGCCGCTGATGGACGTGATCGGCCTGAGCACGGTCCACCAGCCCATGGAACGTTTCGGTTCGTGGGCGGCCGACGCGCTGCGCCGGCTGCTCGCCGCTCCGGCGACGCAGCCCGCGTCGATCTCCTTGCCGCTGACCTTGGTCGCGCGCGCCACGACGCGCCCGCAACCCGACCGCGGCCGCCATTCCCCGCCCCGTCTCCACCGCTGAACCATCTTGGAGTTGACGATGTCCCACCAGCAAGCCATCCGCATCGGCACCCTCGTCCCCGGCACCGGCACCGTCGACTACGTGCGCCAGATCCTGCCCCACGGCTTCGAATCCTTCGAGATCACCTGGGGCTTCGGCAAGACCTGCATCCCCATCGACATGCCCAAGCTGGCCAGCGACCTGCGCCAGGTCATGGGTGATCGCGCACGCATCGCCGCGCTGGGCGTATTCGGCAATCCGCTCGGCACCGATGAGGAAGCCGCCGAGATCCGCTCGCAGTGGGAGAAGGTCATCGACAACGCCCACGAGTTCGGCACCGACGTGGTCGCCGGTTTCGCCGGCGCCGACCCGACCAAGCCGATCCACGACAACATCGAGCGCTTCAAGCAGGTCTGGGGCCCGCTCGCCGAGCGCGCCAAGGCCAAGCGGGTGCGCATCGCCTTCGAGAACTGCCCGATGGGCGGCGACTGGAACCGGCCGCGCTACAATATCGCGGTCAATCCCGATGCCTGGGAGCTGATGTTCGCGGCGGTCCCGCTCGACAACCTCGGCCTGGAATGGGAGCCTTGCCATCAGCTCTGCCAGCTCATCGACGCGATGCCGCAGCTGCGCCAGTGGGCCAAACGCGTGTTCCACGTCCACGGCAAGGACGCCAGCGTCTACCGCGACCTCATCGCGCGCCACGGCATCGGCAGCCCGGTGACCTGGTGCCACCACCGGACGCCCGGATTCGGCGACACCAATTGGGCGGACGTGATCAGCGAACTGCGCAAGGTCGGCTTCGTCGGCTCGATCGACATCGAAGGATGGCACGATCCGGTCTACCGCGGCGAGCTCGAGATGACCGGCCAGGTCGCCGCGCTCAACTACCTCAAGGCCTGCCGCGGCGGCAGCTACGTCGCCAACCCGACCGAACAGAAGGCGGCGTCGGGATACTGAGATTGCCTCTGTCCGGTCGCGAAGACCGGAAGTCGAAGACATCCACAACCACCTGAGCGTGCGCCTGCGGGCCACGACTCCCGGACTTCCGGACACCCGGACTTCCGGACTATCCCAAGGATTCAACCATGCCGCTGAAAGTCACCGTCTGGGGCGAGAACAAGCACGAGAAGACCAACAAGGACGTGCAGAAGATCTACCCGAAAGGCATGCACACCGTCATCGCCGACGCGCTCAACAAGGACAAGGAGATCAAGGCGATCACCGCGACCCTCGACCAGGCCGAGCACGGCCTGACCCAGAAGGTCCTCGATGACACTGATGTGCTCAGCTGGTGGGGACACGCCGCTCACGGCGACGTGAAGGACGAGATCGTCGATCGCGTGCAGAAGCGCGTGCTCGAAGGCATGGGCCTGATCGTGCTGCACAGCGGCCACCACTCCAAGATCTTCAAGCGCCTGCTCGGCACCTCGTGCGACCTGACCTGGCGCGAAGCCGGCGAGCGCGAGCGCCTGTGGATGTGTAATCCCGGCCACGCCATCGCCCAGGGCATCAAGGGCACCTACTTCGAACTCGCCGAGGAGGAGATGTACGGCGAGCCCTTTGGCATCCCCAATCCCGACGAGGTGGTGTTCCTCAGCTGGTTCCAGGGCGGCGAGGCCTTCCGCAGCGGCGTGACCTACAAGCGTGGCGCCGGCAAGATCTTCTACTTCCGCCCCGGCCACGAGACCTACCCGACCTACCACGACGCCAACGTGCAGACCGTGCTGCGCAATGCGGTGAAGTGGGCCAAGCCTGAGGGCCGCTTCCCGGCCGGCTGCCCGAACGTGCCGGTCGAGAAGGCGCTCGAGAAGATCGTCGCCAAGGGCGCGAGCGTTCACTGACTCGGTCAGCGCCCGCGGTCATACCCATGACCGGCGCTTCGCGCCGGATGCCGCCTAGCGGCATGCACGGCTCTGCCGTGCTC
>JACDEC010000662.1 GCA_013816645.1 Planctomycetota bacterium | reverse complement strand
CCCCCGGGTTGTCCCCGATCCAGGGGACGACAGCATGCCGCGCATGACCGACGCGGCCGCCACCTGGATCGACCGCCCCGAGGGCCTTGCCGAGGTCGCAGCCGCCCTCGCCACGGCACCGTGGCTCGCCCTGGACAGCGAATCCAATTCGATGTTCGTCTACCGCGAACAGATCTGCCTGCTCCAGCTCAATGCCGGCGGACGGCTGTTCGTGATCGACACCTTGGCCCTGCCCTATGGGCCCGACACCTACGCGGCCCTCAAGCCGATGCTCGAGGATCCGCAACGCCCCTGCTATCTGCATGGTGGCGAATACGACGTGGGCTGCCTGCGCCGCGACTTCGGCATCGCCCTGGGCGGCGTGTGGGACAGCCAGCAGGCCGCGTCGTTGCTCGGTTGGGAGAAGACCGGCTACGGCGCGGTGGTCGAGCGCGTCACCGGCATCGCCTTGGACAAGGCCCACGCCCAGTACGACTGGGCGACGCGTCCGCTCGCCGACGACGCCCTGCGCTACGCCGTCGACGACGTCGCCCACCTGCCGCGGGTCTGCGACCAGCTGCGCGAGGACATCGCCGCGGCTGATCTGGTCGAAGAGCTCGCCATCGCCAACCGCGCGGTCGAGTCGGCGGGCTGGAGCGGCGGCTTCGACGTCGCCGGCTTCTGGCGCATCAAGGGGTCGCGCGACCTGCCGCCGCCGGCCCAGGCCACGCTCGCCGCGTTGTGGGTCTGGCGCGACGGCATCGCCCAGGCGCGCAATCAACCACCTGGCCGCACCATCAACAACGACATGCTGCTTGCGCTCGCGCGCAACGCGCCGACCAACTTCGGCGGGCTCAAACGCCTCGGCGTGCGCTCGTGGCTGCTTCAGGAACACGGCGAGGCGCTGATCGAGCTGATGCGCCAATGCCGCGAGACCCCGCCGGCTATCCCGCCGCGCCCGCGCGCGCGCGACGTCGGCGACGACGAGCACCAGCGCGAGACCCGGCTCAAGGATTGGCGCCGCATCGAAGCGGAACGGCGCAAGGTCCCGCTCCAGGTCGTGCTGCCCGCCAAAGCGCTGGAATACCTCAAGCAGCACAGCGCCAAGCACCTCGATGCCGTCCCGCAACTGGGCCCGAAGCGCATCGGTTTGTACGGGGACAAGCTGAGGGAATTAGCGGGATAGGGTCGGGGATCTGGGGTCAGGGGTCCGGACGCACCCCTCACGCCGTACACGACCCTCACACCTCGATGGGTTCAATCCCCGCCGTTCCGCTGCCCGCTGACTTGAGCGACGCCTTGATCGCGTGCTGCAGGTGGCCGGCGTTGTCGAGCCGCTGCGTCGGGTCCTTGGCCAGGCACAGGTCGATCAGGCGCGCGAAGGCGGGCGACAGCGACGGTACCCGCGAACGGATGCTCGGCGCCGTTTCGCTCACCGCCGCGCGCAGCCGACCGGATTTGCGGTCATGGGTGAACGGCGGTAGGCCGGTGAGCATGATGAAGCAGCAGACGCCGAGCGAATAGAGATCGCTCTGGCAAGTCGGACGACCTTCCCCAGCGATCAGCTCGGGCGCGATGTAGGTCGGAGTGCCGAACACCGGCGGACGACGCTTGAGCAGCCGGTGGAACAGGCCGGTCCGGTTGATCACCCGGGCATTGCCGAAATCGACGAGCCCGATCGAGCCGTCAGGGCGCAGGATGACGTTCTCGAGCTTGAGGTCGTTGTGGACCACGTCGTTGGCGTGCAGGTAGGCGACGCTCGCGGTGAGCTTGGTGAAAGCCTCCAAGGCGTCGAACGAAGCGCGATCGGCGCGCATCTGATGGATGGTCGTGCCCGGGATGAGATCCATCACCATGCATGCTCGTCCGGCGACCGTGTCGAAGCGCCGCGCCTTGGGGATGCTGGGGTGGGCCAGCCGCTGGAGCAGGGCGAACTCCTCGCGGAACGCCTTGGCGTGCAGCTTGTCCGCCTGGCGCTCGGGGCGGATCACCTTCACGGCGTAGGAACGGCCATCCTCGCGGTGCTGGGCCCGGTAGACCTCGGCGATGCCCCCCGCGCTGATCATCTCGCGCAGGACGTACGGGCCGACCATGGCATTGAGGAGCGGGTCGGCCATGGCCCCGATATACGAACCATGCGCTGAGCGCCGTCAACGATTGCCGGCCTGCTCGCGCAGCGCATCCCACACCAGCAGCAAGGCTTGTGCCGCCGCGCGACGCTGAACACGCTCACGGGTGCCGCGCAGTTGGACGTGGCGCTGGCTGACCCGGCCCCGCACGCTCACCGCCAGCCAGACCCCGCCGACGGGATG
>JACDEC010000661.1 GCA_013816645.1 Planctomycetota bacterium | reverse complement strand
GCCCGGTCCCGAGCCGCTGTCGGCCCGGCTGATCGCCGATCCGCGCACCCACGACCCGGTGATCGAGGTCCGCTTCACCAACGTCGTCGGCGCGCTGGATTCCGGAGCCTCGCTACCCATCGGTTTCAGCGTGGTCGACCGCCAACTGCGTCCGCTCGACATCATCTTCAAGACCGTCCTCGACGGCAGCCGGGCGCGCCTGCACCTGACCACCATGGACGCGGTCGCGCTGCGCCTGATGTACGGGCGCGGCAGCAACCCCAGCTGCAATCTGCTCGACGCGCGCGGCATGGCGGTTCCGGTGTTCGGCCCCCTGCCGATCGCCGGGTTCCCGATGATGTCCTCGTGGCTGCTCGGCTGGGACGTCAGTCCGATCCGGTCCGGCGAGGACGTCGCCAACCTGCCGCGCCCGACCCGCGACACCGTCCCCGGGGTCGAGCGGCACGAATGGTCGGTCGCCGGCTTCGTCAATTGCCACGACGCCTGGTCGGGGCGCAGCGGGCACGTCGTGTTCTTCTCCAATGTCGAAGCCGCCGAGGACATGGAGACTGAGCTGTGCACCGGCTACGACGGACCGTTCCGCCTGTGGGTCGACGACCGCGAGGTCCATTGCGATCCCGCCGGCACCAATCCGGCGATCGCCGACCGCGTGCGCATCGCCCTGCGCCTCGGCAAGGGCCGCCATCGCCTGACCGTGCTGATGGCGCTCAACCGCGGGCTCGCTTGGGGCTTCTTCATGCGCTTCGCGCGGCCCGGCGTCGAAGACGCCGACATCGAATCGGGCAAACGACCGCTGCCGGTGGCCTGCTGGTGAGTGGCTACTGGACAGGCAGCTGCGGTCGCCTGAAATAGCGCCATGCGCATCGAATCCGGCCTGCTCCCCGGTCACGTCCTGCAACGCACCGCCAAGGGTGCCAGCGCCGCCATCGCCGGCAGCTGCTCCGCCAGCGGTCCGGTGACCGCGACCATCTCCAGCGGACGCGCGATGCTGCGCGGATGGTCCGCGCGACCGGTCGGCACGGCCCGGGGCGGCGCGTTCAAGGCTCGCCTGACCGGCCTGCCCACCGGCGGTCCGTACACGGTCACGCTGCGCATCGGTGAAGAACGCGCCGAGGTCGCCGAGGTCGCCGAGGTCGCCGAGGTCTTCGTCGGCGACCTCTGGCTGATGTCTGGTCAGAGCAACATGCAGGGCATCGGCAACATGGCCGACGCGCCGCGCCCGCATCGGCTGGTGCGCAACTTCTCGATGGCTCATCGCTGGGAACTCGCCCGCGATCCGCTGAACTACATGCCCGAGTCGCCCGACCGCGTGCATCACGGCGGCACCCAGGAGCCCGCGGCCTCGGCGGCGCGCTCCAAGCGCGGCGCGCTCAAGGGCGTGGGCGTGGGCGTGTTCTTCGGCGTCGCCATGCACCGCCGCACCGGCGTGCCCCAGGGCTTGATCGCGACCGCGCACGGTGGCACCAGCATGGACCAGTGGGATCCGGCCAAGCGCGCGCTCGGCGGCGATTCGCTCTACGCCTCGATGCTCGCCAGCCTGCGCGCGGTCCGCCAGCCGATCGCCGGCGTGCTCTGGTACCAGGGCGAGAGCGACGCCATCCCCGGCGTGGCCCTCGCCTACACGCAGCGCATGCAGGGCTTCGTCGCCGCGCTGCGCGCCGATCTCGGCCAGCGCGACCTGCCCTTCGTCATCGCCCAGATCGGCCGCGTGATCAACTGGACCGTCGAGCACGAGTGGAACGTCATCCAGGAGCAGCAGCGCCATCTGCCGCGCACAATCAAGCGCCTCGATGTGGTCCCGACCATCGACCTCGAACTCGACGACGGCATCCACATCTCGGCCAAGGCCTACGCGACGCTCGCCGAGCGCATGGTCAGCGCGGCCGCGCGCCTGGCGCACGGTGATCGGCGCGAATCGCCGACTCCGCAGCCGGTCTCGGCGCGGATCCTGCGCGACCATCCCTACGGCCCCGCGATCGAGGTGCGCTTCGCCGACGTCGAAGGCGGGCTGCGTTCGCCGGGACTCCCGCTCGGATTCAGCCTGGTCGACCGCAACCACCGCCCGGTCGAGCAGATCTACAAGACCGTCCTCGACGGCGACCGCGCGATCCTCGAACTCGGCGCACTCGATCGCGACGACCTGCGCGTGATGTACGGACGCGGACTCAACCCGACCTGCAACCTGTGCGATGCGCGCGGCATGGCGGTGCCGGTGAGCGGCCCGCTGCGCGTGGAAGGCCTGCACGCCGCCACGCCGTGGGTGGTGAGCTGGGACGTCAGCGCGGTGCGCGAC
>JACDEC010000143.1 GCA_013816645.1 Planctomycetota bacterium | reverse complement strand
CTCGACCGCCTGCTCCACGCCAGCCACGTCCTGAACATCAAAGGCCGCAGCTACCGCCTGCGAGACCTCGAAGCGACGCTCGCCACTCGCGCCTGACGGCGCGGACTACCACACCGGAGACTGCCCTTGATGACCTGACCTAATCCACACCGACCTCGTAAAGGTTCGTGTCCGCTAACTCAGGACAGTAGGGGTTCGGCAACACGTGTCGCACAAAGCCAATGGTGTCGGGCGGCGAAGTCGGGACATCAATGACCTGTCCATGACTTCCCGTCCAATCGTCACCCATGACCGTGATTTCTCGGCCGTGAAGGAACTACCGATCCTCAGGTGATCGATCACGTGAGCCCGGACGGCGATGGAGGGCGGATGCGTCTTGATCGTCGGGTGGCGCGAGGGACCGTTGTTCGGCAACGCTTTCTGGAGGCCAGTTATGCGCTTCGTCGTACCCAACGTCTTGTCCTGCCTGCTGATCGTCGCAACTTGCTCGCCCGCAGCTGCTGCCGAGGTTCCGGCCAGAGATCCCGCTGCAGATGCCGCCGGCGCTGCACCTGCCGAATCCTCAGCCGCGGCGGCTGGCGCCACCATCGTTGCCGAGGAGTTGACCCTCACCAACGGCAGGCGACTGATCGGCAATTACGATCGCGAGCGCGGCGTGCTGGTCCTGCTCAACGAGAAGACCGGTAAGCGCCAGGGCGAGATGCGGGTCAAGCTGGAGGACGTCGCTTCGACCAAGCCCATGGAGATCACGCCCCAGGCGACCCAGCCGCACGGTGCCAACGGCAGCTGGCTCACCGATTACGCGAAGGCGCGCACCGTGGCGACCGCGACCAAGCGCCCGATCCTGATCGACTTCACCGGCAGCGACTGGTGCGGCTGGTGCGTCAAGCTCGACGCCGAGGTCTTCGCCAAGAAGGAGTTCAAGGAGTGGGCCAAGGACCGCGTGGTCCTGCTCAAGATCGATTTCCCGCGGCGCACGCCGCTGCCCGCGGCGGTCCAGGCCGCCAACGACCAGCTCGCCCAGAAGTTCGGCGTGACCGGTTATCCCACCGTGCATGTGATCGACGCGGCCAGCGAAACGTCGCTGCGCAAATGGGGCTACCAGGAAGGCGGCCCGCAGAAATGGGTCGAGCAGATGGTCACCGGGGTGCCGGCGCTCAAGGGGTTGGCCTGGGTGAAGAATGCGGACTGAGGTTCGCGAAGTCCCCGGCAGTCGCTGAAATGACAAGGCCGGGCTGGAAAACCAGCCCGGCCCGATCGATGCACGCCCAGCCGTTGCCGGCCGGACGGTTGTCGTCTTATTGCGGCGACTCGACCACGAACTCGGAGACGTCGTTGCCAGTCGCAGTCACGCCGTCCACCACCACCTCGAAGGCGAGGTCATCGACGTAGCCGGGATCGGCCTGCAAAGTCGCGCCATCGAAGGCGAACGGAATGCTGTGAACCATATCGACGACGGCCGGAGCATCGGCTACCGCCACCGTGCCGCCGCCCGGGTTGGAGGCGTTGCCCGTGACCAAGGCGTTCTCGGTGGTGGTGCCATTCACCGTGATCGAGGTGATGGTGTTGACCGGGTCGCTCCCGAAGTTGCTGGTCGGGCCGCCAGCGGCGACGCTGGCGCCGCCACCGCTACCGCCGCCGCCGCCGCCGCCGCAGCCGGCGAGGGCAATGATGGTGGCGGAGAGGACGAACGTACGCATGGAAAGCTCCCTGGAGGGCTTGGAGGTCGTCATGTTCAGCCTCCCGCCGTGGTTGCCGGGTTGATGTGGATGATGCGCGAGCTGGTGGCTCCGCCCTTGGTGGTGATCATCTCCACCTCGGTGGTGGCCGGAGGCACCGTCACCGAGAGGGTGTAGCCGGTTCCAACGATGACCGCCTCGGTCGAGCCGATGCGAACGCTGGTCGTGCCAGTGGTGACCGTACCGACGATGACCAGTGACATGGTCGCCGCGGCACGCGGCTGGTAACCCGCGTCGATGTCCGGGAGATCGGTGTCAGCGGCAGTGATGGTGATCGATGCGACGCCAGCTCCGTTGATGTCCGAACCGTCAACCGTCGAGACGGTCTGGGTCACCGGCGTCTCGCCCGGCTTCGCGAATGTGGCGGTTCCGGAGCCGACATAGCTGGTATCGAAGGCGTAAAGGCCTGCGCTGTCGGTGTACATTTTCGCCAGAGACCGGGGCGTGGCATCACGAATGGTCACCAGGACATCGGCGATGTTGGTGTCAGTCGAGTCCTCCGTATTCGCGGATGAGCCGACGTCGCGCCATGCGTGGCCGCTCACCAAGGAGAAGACGGTCGGAAGGGCCGAGCCGATCGACTCGTCAACAACGATGGAGGATACGGTACCATCAGTACCATCCGTCAAGGTTCCGGTAAAGCCGCTCAGGGTGTTGATCGCCTTCCCGCCGAGACCGCGGACACCCTGCGTGGCGACATTGCCCGCATAGGTGGGGCCACCATTGGTGAGGGTCAGGGAAGTACCGCTGAAGTACACGGCGCCGCCTTGGGCTTCACCCGCATCACCACCGTCTCCGGCATAATCATTGGCTGCACCGTTCTTGGCAAAGCCGCCCTTGCCGCCGTTCCCGGCCAGGGCGCGGTTGCCGCTGATGACAAGGGCTCCGAAGTGGAGGTTTCCATTCGTGAAATAGAGGCCGCCGCCGCTCGCGCTGCCGCCGTCGCCACCCGAGCTAGCAGTTGCGGTATCGCCCGCGTCATAGGCATTGCCTGCTACGCCACCATCACCTGCCTGAGCAAGGTTGCCAGTAATGCGAGAGTCGCCAACGATGGAGAGCAGCGCACAGTTGCGAGCATACATGCCTGCGCCAGATGCCGAGCCGCCGGTCGAACCGGTCGAAGCAGAGGCATTGCTGTAGGCGTCCCAGGCATCGCCGCCATTGCCGCCCTTGCCACCGATCGCCTGATTGTTGGAGATCACGACGTCTTTGAACAGGTAGTCCGCGGAACTGTTGCCACGGAGATAGATGCCACCCCCTGTGGCGTCTCCGCCCGAATAGCCATAGCCGCCATAGGCGCTGCTGGTGGTGGCGTGAGCGGCATCACCGCCATTCCCGCCGTCGCCACCCACCGCCTTGTTGCCGGTGAAAACGCAATTTTCGACGGTGAGCTGGGTTGGTTGAGAGAAATACACGCCGCCGCCCTGGGCCGAGCTGCCGTAGGAGGCATCGCCGCCTGAAACATACGACATGTCGCCGGCAGTGGCATTGCCGCCATCGCCGCCTTTACCGCTCTGCGCCGTGTTGTTCAGGAACGCGCAATCAGTGAGCGTGATGTTCGAACCCGCGTTGAAATATACGCCACCGCCCTGCGCAGAGGCACCCCAGCCGCCGTCGCCAGCACTGCCTGAGCCGGATTCGTTGGGCACCATGTCGGCGCCGTCGCCACCGTCACCGCCTTGGGCAACGCAGTTGCGCACCACGACTTGCGTCATGGTGATGGTCGAGCTGCCGGAGAAGTAGATGCCGCCGCCGGTGACCGACGAACCGGATGCGCCATTATCGTTGCCGGAACCGACGGACTGCCCCCAAACGCCGTCCAGACCATCCAGGCCCTTGTTCTTGCCGTTCTGGATGGCCAGGCGCTCGATGTTGATCGTCTCGGCAACCTGGAAATCGAAGATGCGGTCACGGCCCATGCCGTCGATGATCGTGGCCGTCGCCGAGGCGCCGCGGATGGTCAGCGAATTGAGACCGCCGGTGGTCAAGTCGAGGTCGCCGTGCTCCATGTACTTGTTCAGGCGGTAGGTGCCGGCGGGCAGGGTGATCACCACGTCCTGGCCGGTATAGGCACCGTTGTCGATGTCCCGGAACGCTTCACGCAGGCTGGTCACCGTGGAGTCGCTGTCGAGCGAGTCGACCGTCGTGTTGACCAAGATGGTCGTGGTCGCTGCGCTCAACGGCACGGCCAGAGCCATCAGGGATGAGACCACGAACATGCGCGGCATGCTGTGGCCGACGGGCAGGCGATTGCGCAGGGCGGTGAAAGCCCGGGCGCGGGAACGGGAACGACTCATCGAGACTCCTTGACGTGTAATGGCTGGGGTGACCGGGGACTGAGGCTTGGATGAATACGCAAGAATCCCCATGGAGTCAATGATCCTCGTATGAGTGTGCGAAATGGCTCATGGGTGCCGACATGCTAGATTGATGCAGATGATGCATGGCGCTCCCCCGGTCCGTCGTTCGTAGGACTCCACTGCGAACGAAGGGTCTATGTCCGGCTTGCGGCAAACCGTCTGTCAGACAAGGTCAAGCCCCGCCGTTTTCCTAGGAGCCTCCATGCCCAGCCAGATCGATGAGGCCGTCTCCCACCACCGTGCCGGACGTCTCGGAAAGGCGGTGGCGATCTACCAGCGCGTCCTCCAAAGCGAGCCACGACATGCGGTTGCCATTCATCTCCTGGGCGTCGCCACCCACCAGCGTGGCGAGCACGCCAAGGGCGCCGAGTTGATCCGTTCGGCGATCACCATCCGGCCCGGCGAAGCAACCTTCCACTGCAACCTCGCCGACGCCGAGCGCGCGTTGGGAAACCTCGCTGAGGCTGAACGCTCGGCACGCCAAGCCATCCTCCTCCAGGCTGATCTCTCCGAAGCGCACAACATCCTCGGGGCCGTGCTGCTCAGCGCCAATCGCACCGACGAGGCGGCACTCTCCCTGCGCGAGGCCGTACGGCTCAATCCGCAGAATTACAGCGCCCAGAACAACCTGGGCACGCTGATCAGGCAGACTCGGGGCATCGACGAAGCCATCATCTGCTTTCGCGCCGCCGTCGACGCGGCGCCCGGTTTTGCCCCCTCGCTGAGCAACCTCGGGCAGGCCTTGCTGGAAGCTGATCGCACCGCCGAGGCGCTGCGCTATTGCCAGCTCGCCGCCACCATCGGCCACGATCTCCCCGAGACGCATGCCAATCTCGGAAATGTTTTCCGGGCGATGGGCCACAACGACGTCGCGTTGGCGCTGTACCAACGGGCCCTGACCCTGAGACCCGGCTTGGCCATGGGCCATGCCAATATCGGCCAGTCACTGCAAGCCATGGGACGGCTCGACGAAGCCGAGCGAGCCTACCGCCGAGCGATCGAACTCGAGCCGCGCACTCCGCGCTTCCACTTCGTGCTCGCCGGCTTGCTGGAAGAGCGGCGGCGCTTCGAAGAGGCGCTGGTCGAGTACCGGGCCGCGGTCGACTGCGATCCCCATGGCTGCGAGCCGAACGCGGGCCTGGGCGGCTGCCTGATGGAGCTGGAGCGGTACGAGGAAGCCAAGCCCCACCTCGAACATGCTCTGACTGGCCATGGCGACCGCGTGGCCGCGCTGATCGCGATGGCGCGCTGGTGCACCGAGAAGGGCGAGTCTGCGCGTGCAGTTCAGCTGGCGCGGGAAGTGCTCGTGCTGTCCCCCCGCCAGGCTGGCGCGCTCCACTACCTGGCAGGCGCGTTACGCGACAAGCTGCCCGACGAAGACGTGGCAATCCTGCGAGCATTGGTGGACAGCCCCGACAGCACGGAGGGCGCCCGTTGCACCACCGCCTTCTCCCTCGCTGCCGTGTTGGATGCGCGCAAGGATTACGCCGGCGCGGCCCAGGCGATGATCGTCGCCAATCGAGCCCAGGCCGTGGTGCGCACGCGCAAAGGTGAGAACTACAACCGTGAACGGCACGCCGACCTGCCCGATCGCGTCATCGGCCATTTCACTCGGGAGCGCCTCGCCGCCATGGCGGGGTGGGGCGACGATTCGCAGGTCCCCGTTTTCGTGCTCGGGGTCCCGCGTTCTGGCACCACCCTGGTCGAGCAAGTGCTGTCGAGCCATCCACGCGTATTCGGCGCCGGCGAACTGGCGAATTTCAGTCAACTGTGGGATAGCATTCCCGAGCGGGTTGGCCTGCCCGATCTACGCTCGGCCGAGGCCCTCCACCGCTTGACCCGCGAGCACATCCGCGGGGCTGGCGGCGAGATTCTGGCGAAGATGCGCGCCAACGCCCCGACCGCCGAACGGGTCATCGACAAGATGCCCGACAATTACCTGCATATCGGGCTGATCGTCACCCTGTTCCCCAACGCCAAGATCATCTACTGCCGGCGAAACCTGCGCGACATCGCGCTGTCCTGCTACATCACCCAGTTCAAGCAGATCCGTTGGGCCAACGACCCCCAGGACATCGCGGCGCGCATCGCCGGCCATATCAAGCTGATGAACCATTGGCGCAGCGTGCTGCCCGGGCGCTTCCTCGAAGTCGACTACGAGCGCAATGTCGAGGATCTCGAAGGATCGGCGCGCGAGATGATCGCCCATCTCGGGCTGGAGTGGGATCCGCGCTGCCTCGAGTTCCACCGCAACGAACGCGCGGTGAAGACGGCGAGCGTCACCCAGGTGCGCCAGCCGATCTACACCCGTTCGGTGGCGCGCTGGAAGCGCTACGAAGCGTTCCTGCCCGAGCTGTTCGCGGGGATCCCAGAGAGCGGTTGACGGACTGGAGGGGTTGGCGAACTCCTCAGCTGGGCGCTGGGCGCTGGGCGCTGGGCGCTGGGCGCTGGGCGCTGGGCGCTGGGCGCTGGGCGCTGGGCGCTGGGCGCTGGGCGGGCGTGGGGGCGCTAGCCACTGCTGACCCTCGCCATGAGGCGGTTCAGCATGCGGCCGACGATCTGCGTCTTGGCGACGAGCGCATCCGCGCTGCGCTGGTCGAGGCAGCCGATATCCCCGGCGATGATCGCCTGCGCTTCGACTTCCGCGGCCGATGCATTGGCGATGATCAGGAAGCGCAGGAATTCGCGATCGGATCCGTGTTCGGATCCTTCGGCGATGTTGCTGGCGATGGAGATGGCCGCGCGTCGGATCTGGGATTTGAGATCGCCTTCCGCGCGCATCCCGCCGGTCGCCAGTGAGACCATCCGCAGCAGCTCGCGTGCCTGCTGCCAAACCTCGAGTCGTGTGAACCGTGCCATGGTGGATTCCTTTCGGCCCCCTGGGGCCGGGGCGCGCGCAGCGGTCAAGGCCGGCGCAGCCGCCGCGCGCCCCGCGCGGTCCGCCTTGACGGCGAGCACGGTCCGGACGCTGGGGGTCGCAAGGAAGCCACCACCACCAGTCGTGAAGTGCCTTCAGCTGGTTGCCGGTTGCCGGTTGCCGGTTGCCGGTTGCTGGTTGCTGGTTGCTGGTTGCTGGTTGCCGGTTGCTGGTTGCTGGAAGCCGGGCGCCGGGCGCTGGGCGCAATTTTTTGGGCTCTCATGCAGATCGGCAGACAGCTTGACGGGGTCTGTATGATCCCGCATGCCCGTCCAAGTCGTTGGTATTCAGTGTTTTTTGAACACCCCTGGATGGCTCGCGGACCGAGTGGTCTTCAGCG